>JADLGF010000352.1 GCA_020849415.1 Thermomicrobiales bacterium | reverse complement strand
GGAGCGCGGTAGTGCGATTGCAGCACCATCAGGCGGAACGCACCGGCCAGACCGCGCGACGTGATATCGCGCATGAGCACGATGTTGCCGATTGACTTCGACATCTTGTCGCCGCCGAGCTGCACGAGCCCGTTGTGCACCCAGTAGCGGGCGAACGGGGCGGTGCCGAGATAGGCCTCGCTCTGCGCGATCTCGTTCTCGTGGTGGGGGAAGACGAGGTCAGCCCCGCCGCCGTGGATATCGACCACGCCGTCGAGATGGTGCGAGCACATGGCGGAGCACTCGATGTGCCAGCCGGGCCGACCGTTGCCCCACGGACTCTCCCACCAGGGTTCGCCCGGTTTCGCCGCTTTCCAGAGGGCGAAATCGAGGGGATCGTCCTTGCGCTCATCGACCTCGATCCGGGCGCCGGAGAGGAGATCGTCGAGGTTGCGGTGCGAGAGTTTGCCGTACTCGGGGAAGCTGCGCACGCGGAAGTAGACATCGCCCTCGACTTCGTAGGCGTGGCCGTTGGCAATGAGACCCTCGATCATCTCGATCATGTTCGGGATTTCGAGGGTGGCGCGCGGGTAGACATCGGCCGGCAGCACATTGAGCACCGTCATTTCGCGGTGCCACTCGGCGATCAGCGATTCGGTCAACTCGTCCGGCTTGATGCCCTCGGCGTTGGCGCGGTTGATAATCTTGTCGTCGATGTCGGTGAAGTTCTGGGCGTGCTTGACCGTGTAGCCGCGCTCGGTCAGGTAGCGCTTGATCATGTCGAAGACGATCACCGACATGCCGTGACCGACGTGCGCGCTGGCGTACGGCGTGACGCCGCAGACGTACATGCGCACCTGGCCCGGCTCGATCGTGTCGAACGGCACCTTCTGCCGTCGCAGGCTGTCGTAGATTTGCAGTCCGCTCGTCATGCGTCTCCCTCTTCCTGGTCAGGTCTCCGCGTCAGTTGGAGACGGGCACGTTCGGTTGCTGGTGAGCGGCTTCCATTTCGCGGAGACGCTGCTCGAGTTCATCGATGCGATCGGCCAGAACCCGCAGCGTCTCCCGGGTCGGATCGGGCAGATGTTCCTTCCGTTCCGTTCGTCCGGAGTGCGGATCGGTCCAGGCGACGGCCCGGGCCGGCACGCCGACGGCGGTCGTGTGCGGCGGCACGTCTTTCAGCACTACCGAGCCGCCGCCGATGCGGGCGCCATCGCCGATTTCGATCGCACCGAGCACCTTCGCGCCGACCCCGACGATGATGTCGTTGCCGAGCGTGGGGTGGCGCTTGCCGCGCTCCTTGCCGGTGCCGCCGAGCGTCACTCCCTGGTAGAGCGTGACATCGTCGCCGACGATCGCCGTTTCGCCGATCACTACGCCCATGCCGTGATCGATGAAGAACCGGCGGCCGATGGTGGCGCCGGGGTGAATCTCGATCCCGGTCAGGAACCGGCCGAGGTGCGAAATGAGTCGGGGGAGCGTCGGCACGCCCCGGCGCCAGAGCGCGTTGGAAATCCGGTAGAAGATGACGGCGTGCAGGCCGGGGTAGGCGAGCACGATTTCGAGCGTGCTGCGCGCCGCCGGGTCACGCTCCCGAATGGTGGCGATGTCTTCGCGAAGTCTGTTGATGAAAGCCATGGCTGCTCCTGTTCCCGATTGACCTGGTTCGAGTCACGGGCCGGATCCGCTGGCGCGGCCGGAGCCCGGGCGCCTAGCGCCCGTGGAGACAGCGGGAGAAACCACCGACGGACGAGCCGCACCGCTCCGGGTGGAAGTAGCAGAATGGCTGCGGCCGGTCAGCGGAAAGCATGGCTATTCAGCCGCAGCCGGCGCGGCGGGCGCCGCCGGAGCGGGAGTTTCGGCCGGCTTGGCGGCGGCATCATCGGCGGACTTCTCCGCCGCCGGGGCCGGACTCGCCGTGCTCTTGGTCGTCGACTTGGAATCGTTGATGTACCAGCCGGACCCCTTGAACACGACGCCGACCGGATGGATCACGCGGCGCACGCTGTCGCCGCAAGAGGGGCAGGTCTCCAGCGGATCATCCGCAAACTTCTGGAACTGCTCGAAATTGACGCCGCAACCCGAGCATTTGTAGGTATACGTGGGCATTTTGTGCTGTTGCTCCGTAGCGGATCAATGAAACGAACCGACCATCCGTTAGTTTACCGAACCGGGCGTCCTGACTCAACCGTTCTGCTACGCCGGATGGCGTCAGAAGGCGATGTCCTCCATCTGGTTCCAGTTGTCGCCGGCGCTGACTTCGACCTCGAGCGGAACGCTCAGCTTCCAGGCGTTCTCCATGACCTCCTTGACCTCGCGGGCGATATCGAGTGTGTGGTGTTTATCGACCTCGAGCACAAGTTCGTCGTGGACCTGCAGGATGATGGCGGCCGGCAGGTTCTTCTCGCGTATGCGCTCGTCAAGCCGGAGCATGGCGACCTTCATGATGTCAGCCGCCGACCCTTGCAGAGGCATGTTGATCGCCACGCGTTCGGCGGCGTTGCGGCGCATCTGATTCGAGGCGGTGAGATCGGGCACGGCGCGACGGCGCCCGGCCATCGTCTGGACGTAGCCGTGGGTGACCCCCGATTGAAGCAGGTTGTCGAAGTAGGACCGCACCCCCGGCAGCCGCGCCCAGTACTCATCGATGAAGCGCTGGGCTTCTTGCCGGCTGAGCCCGGTATCGCGCGAGAGTCCGAACGCCTGCATGCCGTACAGGAGTCCGAAGTTGACTGTCTTGGCCACGCGGCGCATATCGGGCGTGACCGCCTCGAGCGGCACGCCGTTGACGAGTGACGCCGTGACGCGGTGAATATCCTGCCCGGCCCGGAACGCTTCGACCAGGAAGGGCTCGCCGCTGAGGTGGGCCATCAACCGCAGTTCGATCTGAGAGTAGTCAGCCGAGATCAGGGTGGTCTCCGGGAAGAGCCTGGAGGAGGGGCGATTGTCAGCGACAAACGCCTCCCGCACCCGCCGGCCGAGTTCAGTCCGGATCGGGATGTTCTGCAGGTTCGGGTTTTGCGACGACAGCCGGCCGGTGGCGGCGACGGTCTGGTTGTAGTTGGTGTGGATGCGGCCGGTAGTGGGATTGACCTGCAACGGCAGCGCATCGACGTAGGTTGACTTCAGCTTGCCGAGCGAACGGTGCTCCAGGATCAGCCCGACGATCGGGTG
>JADLGF010000351.1 GCA_020849415.1 Thermomicrobiales bacterium | reverse complement strand
GATCGAGCGTGCCGTCGCAGCTGCGCGTGAGGAATTCGGTGTCATCAGTCCGGCAGGCGACCCGGAACTCGTCGATCGCCGCCCGGCGATCGGTGACGATCCAGTAGATGTAGCCGGCCAGCGCCTCGTTGCCCGGTTGCTCGATGAAGGCGTTCATCTCGTCGCCGTGCAAGCGGCGCGCGTTCGAGATCGGCACGCCGGGACTGATGTTGGGCATCACCCCGACTAGATCGGGGGTGTAGACCTGGCTCAGGGCGTCACCCAGTTCCGGGGACATACCGTCGAAAAAGGCGCGAAGTTGCGTCCTGAGGGCGGTTTCGAGCGGCGCGACCGCCGTCCGCTGTTCGTCCGAAAGCGTCAGCGGCCGGACGAGGCTCGCCTCTGCACCCGTCTCGGAAGCGATCCATTCGCCCTCGATCGTCTCGCGGCAGTTGGTGATCCGCTCCATGAATTCCGGGGTGAACTCGACTTCGGAATCGAGCAGCCAGTACCCGACCCAGTTCTGGCAGACCTCATCGGCACTGTAATCGGGTAGTTCGACCCAGGTGATCGAGCCGGAGACCCCGGCCGATTCCGAATCGCGCGCAAGGAGCCAGAGTCCGCCGATCAGCCCGAGGGCGATCACGCAGATCGCGCCGAAGATGGCGGCATCGCGGTGCCCCCCAGCCGGCGCGTTCATCGCGCGCTCAACACCGCGTCCGCCGGTGTGGCGGTGGTCTGGACCTGAATGACGAGATCGGTGGCGGGCCGGCGAGCGATCGCCAGGATCGAAACGCCGAACGGCAGATCGAACCGGCGCAGCAGGCGCGTTTCCAGCAGCATGAGGCGGTAGAGCAACTCATTGACCGGCTTGGGATAGCCGTGAAGGTCAGAACTCGCCTCGGCATCCTCCGCCCGCCGGAAGTGGCGGAACAGGCGCTGACCCCAGCGGGTCACCCCCACTACCGGAAAAAGCGTGGTGTTGCAGTAGGTGATCCGATCGACTTCGAGCCCGGCCCGGGCGAGCCGCTCGCGCAGTTCGGGCACGCGGTACCGACGCCGGTGGTGGTTGATGACGTCGTGCTCGGACCAGAGGGACTCGAACGCCGGCACCGTGATGATGACCGCACCGCCCGGCTTCACCAGTGCGCGCAACCCATCGAGCATTGCCCGGTCATCATCGACGTGCTCGATGACATCGAGCGCCAGCGCGACATCGAACGAGCCCTCCGGGAACGGGGGCGCGGTGACGGTGCCGAGCACGAGATTCTCCACACCACGCGAGGCGGCGAAGGCGATCGCTTCCGGCGAGATGTCGAGCCCGACCGCCTCGCCCCGGCGTTGCAGCGTTTTCAGCATCTGCCCGGTGCCGCAGCCGGCATCCAGCATCCGCGCAGTTCCGGGGAGATCGAGTTGATCCAGCACTCCCTGAATCAACCGGAAACGCCAGCGAAACCACCAATGCTCGGTCTCGTGCCGGTAGTAGGTTTCGTAGTAGCGCGATTCCATTCCACCCCAATCGCTGAGACCCCGCGGGCGCGCCGGACTCCGTTTGCCCGCTGCGCGATTCTACTTTTTTGCGCGCCGTTCCGGTGTTCCCGAATCGCCACGGGCCGCGGGCAGGTACATCTGGTTGACGTAGTCCACCAGCATCCGCCGCGCCGAGAAGCCGGGCGAAACGGTCCGCATCGCTTCCTTGCTGATCGCGACGTACTTGTGCGGCACACCCCGGTAGCCTCGATCGTAATAGGCGGGCACAACGCCGAACTCGATCAGGTCGTACATCAGGTTCGCTTCTTCGGAATCGGCCAGTTCGCCCTCGTGCTCGGAGGGCTCGATCCCCCAGCCGTTGCCGGAGTTCGGGGTCCAGGCTTCGCTCCACCAGCCATCCAGGATGCTCAGGTTCGGCACGCCGTTGATCCCCGCCTTCATGCCGCTGGTGCCACTCGCTTCGAGGGGCGCGCGCGGATTGTTCAGCCAGACATCGACCCCCGCCACCAGGTGGCCGGCGAGACGCATGTCGTAGTCCTCGGCGAAGGCGATGCGGCCGCCGAAGCGGGGATCGCGCGCGCGCCAGAAGATCTCCTGGATCAGGCGCTTGCCGCCATCATCGGCCGGGTGCGCCTTGCCGCTCCAGATGATCTGCACCGGCCGTTCCGGATTGTTGAGTATCCGGGCGAGACGATCGGGATCGTGGAAAAGCAGCGTCGCCCGCTTGTAGGTCGCGAATCGCCGGGCGAACCCGAGCGTAAGGACGTTCTCTTCGAGGAACGGCCCCGATGCCACCACCTGGCCCGGATCGATGCCGCCCGAAAACCGGCGGCGAGACCGCTCGCGCAGCAGATCGAAGAGGCGCCGTTTCGAATCGAGGTGCATTTCCCAGAAGACGTCGTCCGGAATCTCCCGCACGATGTCCCAGGCCAACCGGTCATCCTGCGCCTCCCGCCAGTTCGGGAAGTAGCGGCGCAACGCGCTCCGGGTCGGATTCGCCATCCAGCTCTGGAGATGGACGCCGTTGGTGATCGAGCCGAT
>JADLGF010000350.1 GCA_020849415.1 Thermomicrobiales bacterium | reverse complement strand
TTCTTCCTGATGCTGGCGTTTCTCATCGCCGCCGGAATTCAGTACGGACTGGCGGTTCACGCGATCCGCGATCTGACGCGGCGCGAACAGCTGCGCGGCGCGAACAAGGTGACCTGGACGCTGATTGTGCTCTGCCTGCCCTTTGTCGGACCGCTGCTCTACGCGATGCTGGCGACCGACGGCCTGCCGCTGCCGCGACCCACGCCCGATTCGACCTGGCCTGGCAAACGCTGGCGAGTGGTGCAACGGTTCGGACGGCGGGGTTCGCGCTTCCTGCGCGGCGCCGGCGGGCCGGGCGCACCCGATCCGTGGGAAGATCTGCCGATCAGTCACGACGTCGAACGGCGCGACGAGCGCAATCCCCGGTGAGTGATGCGCGTGCGGACGACTGGCGGAACGGACCTATAATCGCACTATGAATGAACCTAACCTTCCTTTAAAGAAAACCGCGCTCGTCTGGAGCGACGCATTTCTTGGCCACGACACCGGTCAGCACGTCGAGACGCCCAACCGGGCGGTCGCGATCCGCGAGGCGCTGCGATCGCCGGCGGTGAAGGCGGAGCGTCCGTATGTGTCCGTACAGCCGGTTTCACTGGAGCTGCTGGAACGTACGCACGATCCCCGTTTTATCGCTGAATTGCACCGTTTCGGCGCGGCTGGCGGCGGCTGGGTCGATGGCGACACCTGGCTCGGCCCTGATTCGCTCGAGGTGGCGTCGCTTTCGGCCGGCGCGGCGGTCGAGGCGACCCGGGCCGTCATCGAGGGGCGGGCAACGCGGGCGTTCGCGCTCGGGCGGCCGCCGGGTCACCACGCCACCCGCGATCGTTCCATGGGATTTTGCCTCTACAACAACGTGGCGGTAGCTGCGAACGCCGCCCACGCGGCGGGTATCGAGCGGATCGCGATCGTCGACTGGGATCTCCACCACGGCAACGGTACGCAGGACATCTTCTACGATCGGCGGGATGTGCTCTTCTGCTCGATCCACGAAGCGGGCAATTACCCCGGCTCCGGCTGGCCGCACGAACTGGGGAACGAACGGGGCGAAGGCTTCACGCTGAACGTACCGTTGCGTCCCGGCGCGGGTGACGCCGCCATGCTTCGGGCGATCGACGAGATCTTCACGCCGGCGATCGAGGCGTACGGTCCGGAGCTGATCATGATTTCGGCCGGCTTCGATGCCCACCACCTCGATCCGCTCGGCAATCTGCAGGCGACCGAACTCGGTTTTGCGCAAATGGCTGATCGAATCTGCCAGCTGGCCGAGCATTACTGTGAAAACCGCGTGGTTGCGGTGCTCGAAGGTGGGTACGATGTGAGGGCGCTGGCCCGGAGCACCGCCGCGGTGATTTCCGTTCTCGATGGAGCCGCACCCGCCGCCGCGATCCCCGCCGCCGAATCCGCACACGAGTGACACGAGGAACGAACGATGACCGATCGACGAGTGGGAAGTTCAACCGGCCCGGGTCAGCCTGCCTATCGCCAGGACGATGAGCGGCAGCGCACCGAAGCCCGGATGCTCAGCCTGCACACGATGGTCGAGGAACTCCGCCAGGCGCTGCGCGAACTGGCGAGCCGGCAGTTGCGGCTCGATGAGGGCATGTCCGAAATCGAGGGACTCAACGGCCAGAACCGCCTGGCGGTCGAGGCGCTGCGTCAGGAGATGCAGCAATCGGGCCAGGCCCGGATTCTGGACGAAAACCGCACCCGGTCCGTCATCGCCGATTTCGACGCCCGGGTCGATGACATCACCCGCCCGATTCGCGCCCTGCAATCGCAGGTGCACGAACTGGCGGAGGCGGGCCGGCGCAAGGGCGATGACAGCGCCTTCGTCACCAAGCGGTTCGAGGAAGTGCGGGTGCAGATCGAGGATGTGCGCTCGGTCGCCGATCGCGGGGTGGCGATGGCGCACCAACTGCGCGAATCGATCGAATCGGCCAACGACCAGGGCGATGAATTGCGCCGCGAGCTGATGCGCACCGAGGACCTGATCAAGATGCTCGATCAGGATATGCGCCGGCGCGTGCAGGATGTGGCCGAAGGTACCGAGGGCTACGCCAGCCGGATTGACGAACTCCGCTCCGATCTCGCCCACGCCTACGAAATCATTGAACAAACCCGCCGCGCCATCGTGCCGTTCGAACCGGCGATCGAGGAGCTGCGCGAAAAGGACACGACCCTGCGTCAGGACATCACCCGCTACGCGGCGCAAAGCGCGGAGCGGCTCGAAGCGATCATCGAGCGGCAGGATGCGATCGTCTCCGATCTCGATGCCCGGTTCGGTGATATCCGCCAGTCATACGACCAGCGGCTCGACCGGGTGAACGAGCGGATCGAGGAGATGGAGGAGTTGCAGCGGCAACTCACCTTCCGCTTCAGCAGCCTCGTCAATGAGATGGAGGGGCTGCGGCAGGTCGATGACGGCCTGCAGCGTGAACTCTGGGTGCTGCACGAGCAGCGGGTGCGCCTGCGCATGGAGCAGGTGCAGCAGGAACTCGATTACCTCACACGACTCCGCCGCGAAACCGGCCAGGAGCCGGCGCCGGAGAAGCCGCGCCAGCGGCGGCCGGATTTCTAGCGTGCGGCGGCGCTGGCGCATCTGGCGGGGCAATCCGGCCGCCAATGTTCGCCTGGCG
>JADLGF010000349.1 GCA_020849415.1 Thermomicrobiales bacterium | reverse complement strand
TACGCCTCCGGCGTGGCCTCGGCCACCGGCTCGAGCGGCGCGGTCTCTTCCGAACCGGTCAGGGAGCTCGTCTCGACGATCATCCAGACATTGCCGGTCGGGTTCGCGTGCGGGTTGTAGTCGCGGCCGAAGGCGGCGGTGGCGGTGGTGAAGTAGAGCGAGCCGTCTTCACCCTCACCCGCGCCGGTGATCAGCAGGGTGGTATCGAGGAGTTCCTGAATGATCCAGGTGCCGGCGTCATCGCGGCCGACGCCGAAGACCTTGCCGGAGCACCAGTCGGAGGTCAGGTACACGCCATCGAGGGTCGCGAGGCCGGCGGTGCGAGCAACGCCGATGCCGGTGATGGAGCAGCTGCCGTCCGCGTGGCTGAATTCAGCCACCGGCAGTACGCCGAAGGCCTGGCACTCGGTCGCGGTGGCCGGGTAGCAGTGGGTGCCTTCGAGGTGATCCCATCCGAAGTTCTGGCCCGAGGTGCCGGCAGGAACGAAGTTGATTTCTTCCCACCAGCCCTGTCCGACATCGGAGATGTACATGTCGCCGGTGGCGGAATCGAAGCTGAACTGCCACGCATTGCGCAGACCGTAGACGAAGATCTCCGGCGAACCATCCGGGCGGTAGTATGCGGCTTCACCACGGTTCTGACCGATGATCGGGTGGCCGGCCGCGGCGAAGGGATTGTCGGCCGGAATGGCGTACGGAACACCGTTGTCGACATCGAGACGGAGGATCTTGCCGAAGAAGTTACCGAGATCCTGGGCGTTATCGTACGGATCGCCGGCGGCGCCGCCGTCACCGATGGTGACGTAGAGGTAGCCATCCGGGCCGAACTTGATCGTGCCGCCGTTGTGATTGAAGAACGGGTCGGCGATCTGGAAGAGGACCCGGATCGAGGTCGCATCGGCCAGATTCGGATCGTCCGCGGAGACCTTGTACTCAGCGAGCGTGAGCGCGCCGTTATCTGCGTACGAGGCGAAGTAGACGAAGAAGCGGCCGTTGTTCGCGTAATCCGGGTGGAACGCGAGACCAAGCAGGCCCTGCTCGAGGAAGTCGATCTTCACCAGATTCGGGATGCTCAGGAAGGGCTCCGGAAGCACCTCACCCTCGGGGGTGATGATCGAAACGAAGCCGGCGCGCTCCACCACGAAGAGGCGGCCGCTGCCGTCACCGGCGTTGGCGACATTCACCGGATCGCGGAACCCGGTGGCAACCAGCACCGCGTTGATATCCGGGTCGCCGGGGAGCACTGCGTCACCCGGTACGGCGGCTTCTCCCACGCTCGGCGCAATCGGCACATCCTGAGCAACGCCGGTTTGTGCAACCACGCCAGCCAACAAGCCAAAACAAATAGCCAGGAATGCGAAGACTCGTATCCGTGACATTCGGGGCTCCTCCCATAGAACGTCCCACAAGGCGGGGGTTTCATTGTTTCAGCTTATACAGGATTAGTCAATCACGAATGATAATATCTTAGCCTGATATTACGATTCGATAACCTAATTCGTAATCATCGAACATTCGTGCTAATCTGGGGATCTCGATCCGGCTCGTAGAGAGAGCATTGACCGGGCGGTCACACGTACCGCTGAAAAAGTGCCCGATTCTACCGATCGGCACTGTACGTACAGGCCGATGGACGCGGCCGCATGGTGATTGTACGTACGCCCGTAGTTGACCTTCCGGCACATCTTGTATTCGGCCATTTTCTGGCTATACTGCATGTTGCGCCTACACGACAGGTGGTCGTACTCGGGGAGGGATACCCCAACATATTGGGGTGGTGGCGCGAAACTGACCCAAATGAGCGGTTCGAAGCCGAATCGCGTTTCGATCAGCGAAACACCGGTCAAACAGGGTTTGTCACAGGCCAAAAGCCAGGCTGACGGGCGGTCCGGTGTCAAGGAGAACTGGCGATGACGGGACTGACCATTAACCGATTATTTACGACAGAAAGTCACGACCCGTTCGCCAGTGTCGAGTGGACCCGCCGCACCTCACGCATCACGAATCCGGATGGTTCGGTCGTTTTTGAAATGGCCGACGCCGAGATTCCTGCCTCCTGGTCGCAGGTGGCGACCGATATCATGGTTTCCAAGTATTTCCGCAAGGCGGGTGTTCCGCAGTTCGGCGCCGATGGCGAACCGCTGCTGAATGCCGATGGTCAGCCGCTGCTCGGCCCGGAGCGCTCGGCGAAGCAGGTCATCCACCGGTTGGCCGGTTGCTGGCGCTGGTGGGGCGAGGAGAATGGCTACTTCGCCACCCCGGCCGATGCCCAGGCCTTCTACGATGAGCTCGTTCACATGCTCGTCAACCAGATGGCGGCGCCAAACTCGCCGCAGTGGTTCAACACTGGCCTCGCCTTCGCCTACGGCATCACCGGTCCGGCTCAAGGCCACTACTACTTCGATCCGGTCGATGGCGAGGTGAAGGAATCTCCGGACGCCTACACCCGCCCGCAGCCGCACGCCTGCTTCATCCAGAGCGTCAACGACGACCTGGTCGGTGAAGGCGGCATCATGGACCTCTGGGTGCGCGAAGCCCGGCTCTTCAAGTACGGCTCCGGTACCGGCACCAACTTCTCGACGATCCGCGGCGAGGGCGAGAAGCTTTCCGGCGGCGGTTCCTCCTCCGGCCTGATGAGCTTCCTCCGGGTCGGCGATCGCGCCGCCGGCGCCATCAAGAGCGGCGGCACCACCCGCCGCGCCGCCAAGATGGTGACGCTCGATCTCGATCACCCCGATATCGAAGCCTTCATCAACTGGAAGGCGGACGAAG
>JADLGF010000348.1 GCA_020849415.1 Thermomicrobiales bacterium | reverse complement strand
GATTCCAGAAGCCGGTCCGCGAGGGTCGATTTTCCGTGATCGATGTGGGCGATGATGCTGAAATTGCGGATCCGGTCCGTCGGGTGGTTGCTGGTCATGAACCTCTCAGATCGCACGGGAATGGGCCGGCCAATCGATCGATCAGTATAGCGGTTCGCCCGGATTCGGTGGGATCAAATGCGACCGGCGGTCGCGACGGAGAGGGCCCGCCGGCCGATCCGGAGCCAGCGGTCGACTTCGGGCAATCGGAGCGCGTAGGCGGTGACGCCGTACAGCCCACCGCAGAGCGCCATCGCCCAGCCGAGGAAAAGCAGGCCGAACCAGCGTCCGATCGCGCCCGAGGCGAGTTGTGCGTTCAGGTAATCGCTCATTACGAGCGAAACGACCGCCATCACGGCACTCGCCACTCCGACCTTCGCGAACCAGAGTCCGAAGTCAGCGTCGAATCGCCCCAGCTTGAACCCGAGCGCCACGACCAGAATGATCGCCTCGATCGCCGTCGAAAGCGCCAGCGCCAGCGCCAGGCCGGCATAGCCGATCTTTGGCGTCAGCCAGACCGCGAGGATGACGTTGATGATCATGATCGACACACCGGCGATCACCGGCACATTGACGATGCGCATGGCGTAGAAGGTGCGTGCCAGCACCTCGACCAGGCTGTAGAAAATCAGCGCCAGGGCGAAGAAGGCGAGGGGAGCGACGACCAGCTCGGTCGAGGCCGACGAGAACGCGCCCGATTCGAAGATGGTGCGGATGATCTCTTCCCGGAAGGCGAAGAGCCCGATCGAGGCCGGCATCGCCAGGAAGAGCAGATCGCGCAAGCCGCCGGTCAACGTCTCCCGCAAACCGTCGAGATCGCCCCGTTCCGATTGGGCGGTCATGGTCGGGAAGAGCACCGTGCCGAAGCTCTGGCCCATCACGGCGTTCGGCAGCATCATGATCGCCCAGGCGTAGTTGATCGCCGAGACCTTGCCTTCACCCTCGCGGGTCGCCATGTAGGTGACGACGATGAAGTTGATCTGAAAGGCCGCCTGCCCGATGATGCGCGGCCCGAGCATTGCCGCGACATCGCGCAAACCCGCCACCCGGCGCAGGGTGGGCCGGTAGACGAGACCGACCTTGAGCAACTCCGGAATCTGGATCACGAAGTGCATCAGGCCGCCGAGCACGACGCCGATCGCGAGCCCGGTCACTCCCCAGCGGCCCGCCAGGAAAAGCGCGCCGAAGATGATGCCGAGGTTGTACAGGAGCGGCGCCAGCCCCGGCACCGCGAACCGGTGATGCGTTTCGAGGATGCCCTTGGCGGCGATGCCCATGCCGATGAAGAGCTGCGCCAGCAGCAGGATGCGCATGATGCGCGCCGAGAGCGCCTGCAATTCGGGGGAGAGTCCCGGCGCAACCAGGTGCCGCGCGATCGGATCGGCGAAGAGCAAGACAATGACGCTCGCCGCCACCACGAGCAGCGCCGTCCAGGTGATCACCGCCGAGGCGAGCCGCCAGGCGTCGTCCTCATCCTCATCGAGCAGGCCACGGAAGACCGGGATGAAGGCGGAACCGAACGAGCCGGTCATGATCAGCAGGAAGAGGAGATCGGGAATACGGAACGCGGCCAGATAGGCGTCATACTCGCCGCTGGTGCCGAACTGCCGGGCGATGATCACCTCGCGCACGAGGCCGATCAGCCGGCTCGCGACCGCCAGCAACCCGACGATGGCGATATTGCGTCCGATCGAGGCCGCCGCCTCGGAGACGGGCTTTCTGGCGGAGAATGGCGATTTCGGTTTGGCGATCATTCCCGACCAGTCGTTCCGGGGGCAAAACTGAAACGCCGCGACGCCACGGCCTACGCATGGTACACAATCGATCGCATCCGGGTGGACATTTTCGCGTCAGTCCGGTAGAATCGCGTGTCGGCGGCGTATGCTGCCCGGATTGTTATGCAAGAGCGCGATGGTCGTGAGATCAACGCGAGAGGATACCGAACTTGGCCAATAACAAAGCTGCGAGGAAGCGCATCCGCGTCAACGAGACCAAGCGCCTTCGGAATCGCCCGTACCGATCTGCCTGCCGCACACTCGTCAAGAAGGCCGAACTCGCCATCCTTGATGGTGATCAGGCCGCTGCCGAGGAAGCCGTCGTCAAGGCGGTCAGCATGCTCGATCGCACCGCCGGGAAGGGCATCATCCACGCGAACAACGCTGCGCGGCGCAAGAGCCGGCTGATGGCGAAGTTCAACGCCGCCGCGGCCGCCGCCTAGGCTGCGCACGGCGCGTACCAATCCAGAACAAGCTAGAACGGATCGTGGCCCCGCCACGGTCCGTTTCCTGTTTCATTCGGCACAAACATGCTTATTGAAGCGGTTGCCTTAAAGATTGTCATCATTCCATCGAAAAGGGCATCGTCACCCTGAGCGGAGCGAAGGGCTCGACGCGAAGCGGTGGTGCAAAAAAAACAGTCGTGTCCATGCGGAAATCCGCTTCGCGTCGAGTTCTTCGTTGCACTCGGAATGACGAGGTCGGCGGTTGGACAGTGAGTCCATCGCGTGAGTAGCCACGTTAGGGCTAATCGCGTAGAAATGGCTCAAGGGTTGCGGCTTCTCGTCGTAGCCGCCCGGCTTCTTCGGACCGGCCCAGTGCTTCGTACTGGAGCGCCTGAACCAGGCGTTGATCGACTTCTCCCCGCAGGATTGCCGAAATCTCAGCCCGATCGAGCAATCGCCGTGGCACTTCGGCGGCTCCAAACGCTGAACCGAGCGGAGACAGGTTCGGTGATTGATCCACGCCTGGAGGCGGTTCGACCGCCTCGGCGTTATCAATCGCCGCGATTGCGGTCCTCAATGCGGTAACCGCGTCGCCCCGCCTCGCCTTGAGCGCGAGCTTCAGTTCGTCCCGGAGTTGCTGCTTGATTGCGCTGGCATCGCTCACCTCAGCGTGAGCCGATCGTGTCGAGCAGCGCGAAGAGCACGTCGTCGGTCGTACGGAGTTCGCCCTGCTTCTGGCCCCGATCGACCGCGGTGATCGCGGGTAACCGCTCCGCGACCGGATTGCGGCTCAACGAGCGGGCAATCGCCGCCATCCGGTAGGCGCTCGCCACGCCGATGTCCTTGCCGATCTCCTCCGGGCGAATCCCCCGGCCGGCCTCGATCGGCGTTGCCAGCTCCGCCTGCCCGTAGATTTGCGCGATCAGGCGGAAGTGGTCCTCGCCCCGGTCGATCGCGTCAGCCAGCAACTTGAGCGCGTTCGCGTATTCGCCGCTGTAGAGCGCCGACAGGAACGGGAAAAGCTGATCGTTCGCCGACACCGGCGTCATGCGCTGCACGACAGCGCGGGTGATCGGCTCGGGGTAGGCGTAGGTCGCGAGCTTGATGACCTCCTGCTGGATGGCGTCGAGATCGGGCGGCACGTCGTAGGCCGCATTCCGGCTCGCTTCACGCCACATGCCGGGCGACATCGCGTCCAGCAGCGCCTGCGCGGCCGCTTGATCGATCGACGATCCGGCCAATTCGGCCTGCTCGATCACCCACGCGGTCAGCCCGGGACCGCGCGGCGCCACGCCGGATTTCACCTCAATCCCGACACCGGCTTTCTTCACCGCCGCCGGTACGCTCGCCAGACTCGGCTCGACCAGCACCAGCGAATTCGGCTCAACGACCTGTTTCAGAAGCTCGATAGCGGCCGGGTTGGCCTTGGTGGATGAGGTGCCTGACGCGTCGTCATCGTCATCCCCACCTTTGGCGGTGCGGGCGAAGAGATCATCGACCACCACGAACCGCGCCATGCCGAAAAAGGCCGGGGTCGCCACCATGCCGGCGATCGTTTGCGGCGAGGTGGTGCGGCCATCGACACGCGAAGTGTTGGCGCCGTCCGGATCGAGCCGCGCGAGCGTATCCTTGAGGTGTTGACGCACCAGGTGGGCGTCGGGACCATGAATGAACACAATCATGCGGGATGCACCTGCCAGAGGAAAGCTGACCGAACCCGCCTTCGCCGTGTGAACCGGAGCCTTGAACCTGCAGTGCAGGTGGGCGCCCAAACGCGCCGGGTACTGCCCGGCCGGTCAGGCTCCCGAAACTCGTTTATTGGCTCAAGACAACGTGAACATCACGCACGATGCAGGCCCGGCCAGCGCGCAGAGTACCATGCAGCAGAATCGGCAACAATCGCGGGCTGAAACGATTGGTTCGCTCGACGACAGCGGAGGTTGAGCCAATGGGACGGCGAGTCGTCGTCACGGGATACGGAATCATCAACGCCATCGGCAACAACGCCGATGAGGTCTGGGCGAGCATCCTTGCGGGCCGTAGCGGCATCGCCCCGATCAGCCGCTTCGATACGGACGGTTTCGAAACAACCTTCGCCGGGGAAGTCAAGGAGTTCGATGGCGGCGCGGTGGTCGGGCGCAAGGAAGCGCGCCGCATGGACCGCTACACCCAGTACGCCATCGCCACCGCGCTCCAGGCGCGCGAGCACGCCGGCCTGAACCCCGAACGCATCACCCTCGATCCGACCACCGTCTCGGTGCTGATCGCATCGGCAATGGGCGGTATGGAGACGATGGAGCAGGGGATGGAAGCGGTGATCACCGGCGGACCGCGCCGCGTCGGCCCCTTCACCATTCCGGCGATGCTCGCCAACATGGCTTCCGGGAACGTCGCCATTACAGTCGGGGCAACCGGGCCGAACTACGCGCCGGTCTCGGCCTGCGCCGCCAGCGCCCACGCCATCGGCGAGGCGGCCCGGATCATCCAGCGCGGTCACGCCGATGTCGCCTACGCGGGCGGCGCGGAAGCGCCGATCACCCGGCTCAGCCTGGCCGGCTACAACTCGATGGGCGCGCTCTCGCGCCGCAACGACGATCCCGCCACCGCCAGCCGTCCCTTCGACGCCGGCCGCGACGGCTTCGTGTTGGCCGAAGGTTCGGCGACGCTGGTGCTGGAAGAGCGCGAGCACGCGCTGGCGCGCGGCGCGACGATCCACGCCGAACTCCTCGGCTACGGCGCCACCGATGACGCCAATCATATTGTCCAGCCGGCGCCGGGCGGGGAAGGGGCCGCCCGGGCGATGTCCCTGGCGCTGGCCGAAGCCGAACTCGATCCGGCGCAGATCGATTACATCAACGCGCACGGCACCTCGACCCCGTTGAACGAAAAACTCGAAACCGAGGCGATCAAGCGGGCGTTCGGCGACGCCGCGCGCTCGGTGGCGATCAGCTCGACCAAATCGATGACCGGCCACACCCTCGGCGCCGCCGGCGCGATCGAAGCGGCGATCACCTTCCTCGCGATGCGACACCAGGTGCTGCCGCCCACGATCAACCAGTTCGAGTCCGACCCTGATTGCGATCTCGATTACGTTCCGAATCAGGCCCGTCCGGGCGCGATTCGCTACGCCATGAGCAACTCGATGGGTTTCGGCGGGCACAACGTCTCGCTGGTTTTCGGCGCGCACGAGGAGTAACGACGCGATGACCTGGCCCATGATTGTCGCCTTCGCGCTGGCGCTGCTCGTTAACGCCGGCTCGCCCGGTCCGAGCATCGCCGCGCTCGTTTCCCGGGTGATTACGAACGGATTTCGCGATGTGCTGCCGTTTCTGGCAGCGATGTGGTTCGGTGAAATCGTCTGGATGACCTTCGCCGTGACCGGCCTGACCTCGATCGCGCAGTCGCTCGGCACCGGGTTCACGGTGATCCGTTTCGCCGGCGCCGGCTATCTCCTTTACCTCGCCTGGAAGATGTGGAAAGCGCCGGTCGAGTGGCAGTCAGACAGTGAGATTCCCAGGAGCAGCCCGTTCAGGATGTTCGGGGCCGGGTTGATGGTGACCTTTGGCAACCCGAAGATCATGGTCTTCTACCTCGCCCTGCTGCCAACGCTGATCCCGATGGAGCGGATGTCGGTCTCGGTCTGGGCGCAACTCGCCGGCACGATGCTCGTGGTGCTGGTCGCGATCGATCTCAGCTGGTCGCTGCTCGCCACCAGGGCGCGCAAGCTTCTGACGAGCTACCGCGCTCGCCGCACCGCCAACAAGATCAGCGCCACAGCCATGGCCGGCGCCGCAGTGCTGGTCGCGACGAAATAAACTTCAGGCCCCGTGGCTTCCAACCGAACGGCCCCACACGCAAGGCCGGCAGAAACAGAAACGGCGACCCGTTTTTGGGTCGCCGTTTCGTATTGACTATCCATAATCACCGACCTAATCGAGATAACCCCGCAGCTTGCGGCTGTACGATGGGTGACGCAGCTTTCGCAGCGCCTTGGCCTCGATCTGGCGGATGCGCTCGCGGGTGATGCCGAACTCGCGTCCGACCTCTTCCAGCGTCCGGAACCGACCATCTTCGATACCGAACCGAAGCAGGATGATCTTGCGCTCGCGCTCGGTCAGCTTGCTCAGCGCTTCGCTGATCTGCGCCTTGAGCAACTGCTGCGCCGCAATCTCCACCGGCGCCGGCATCGATTCGTCCTCGATGAAATCGCCGAGGAAGGCATCGCCCTCGTTGCCGACCGGCGCTTCCAGCGAGACCGGGTGGCGGGCGACATCGAGCACCTGCCGCACCTTGTCGTCGGTGATGTCCATCGCTCGCGCGATCTCTTCCTGGGTCGGCTCGCGCTCCAGAATCTGCTGCAAGCGGTGACTCGTCTTCTTGACGCGGTTGATCGTTTCGCCGACGTGCACCGGCAGGCGAATCGTGCGGCTCTGATCGGAGATCGCCCGCGTGATCGCCTGGCGAATCCACCAGGTGGCATATGTGCTGAATTTGAACCCGCGCGTGTAATCGAACTTGTCGGTGGCCTTCATCAGGCCGATGTTCCCTTCCTGGATCAGATCGAGAAAGGAGAGCCCACGACCGACGTACTTCTTGGCGACCGACACCACCAACCGCAGGTTGGCCTGGATCAGGTGGGCGCGGGCAGCCTCGCCGTCCTTCTTGTCATCGAGCAGTTCGCGGCGTTCCTCTTCGCTGATCGTGACCAGCGTCAGCCGCGTTTCGGCCTCGCGTCCGCGCACCATCCGCTTCGCCAGCCAGACCTCTTCCTCCATCGTCAGGAGATCGGTCATGCCGATTTCCTGCAGGTAAAGGCGGACCGAATCGGCGACGCCGACTACCGGCTCGATTTCTGCCGGTTCGATCTCCACCTCATCGGCGTCGATCGTCGCGGCTTCGCCGTTCAGGCGCGAACCGGGCACCTTCGGCGCCGGCGGCTGATCGAGCACCTCGATCCCCTCGGCGACCAGCGAGGTGTAAAGCTCGTCGAGCCGTTCAACCTGATCTTCGGCATTGGGAAAGAGGGCAACTATGTCATCGGAAAGAACAAAACCCTGATCTTTGGCCCTGGCGATCAGACTCGCAACCATTGAGTACCACCCGTCTCCCGGACCCACCCCCAAGGCGGATCGGATCTTGGCGCGTCAGCGCCCTGGATGACCCATGCTGGACAGGCGCACGGTGCCCCCGGCAACGGCCTCAAAGGAGCGTCGTTCGGTGATTCTCCGCAACCTTGCAAGAGAATTACGCGGACGACGTAATAAAATCATAATCTAGATATGCGGATACTTCAAGGGGTTGTCCTACCCATTATACATCGGATGTCTGACCGATTTGGACGCGACAAACAGTCTGACGGGGCTGATTTTGGGGATGGTAGAATTTGGCGTTGTGTTGCGTTTATCGCAAGGAAGATGCGGATGTCAGGACACTCAAAATGGGCCACGATCAAGCGCGCCAAGGGCGCCAATGACGCCAAGCGCGGGCAGCTCTTCACCAAGCTCGCTCGTGAAATCACCGTGGCGGCCCGGAGTGGACTCCCTGACCCCGATGCCAATGTCCGTCTTCGCCTCGCCATCCAGAAGGCGCGCGCCGAGAACATGCCGAAGGACAACATCGATCGCGCCGTCGAGCGAGCGGTCGGTTCGGCGGCGGCCGACAACTACGACGAGATCTACTACGAGGGCTACGGACCGGCCGGCGTGGCGCTGATCGTCTTCGCCATGACCGACAACCGGAACCGCACCGCCAGCGATGTCCGCGCCGCCTTCACCCGCGGCGGCGGCAACCTGGGCGAAACCGGCAGCGTCGGCTGGATGTTCGACAACGTCGGCCAGATCGTGATTCCGGTCGGCTCGAACGATCCGGATGAGGTCTCCCTGATCGCCATCGACGCCGGCGCGATCGACGTTCAGCCGGACGAAGAGGTGGTCGAGGTCTTCACCGAGGTGCAGGATCTCCACAAGGTCCAGGAGGCCCTCACGTCGGCCGGGTTGACCGTCGAATCGGCCCAGCTGATGATGAAGCCGAAGGACCTGCTCAACGTCTCGACCGACGACGCCCTGAAGGCGATCCGCCTAATCGAACGGCTCGACGATCTCGACGATGTCCAGACCGTCTACACCAACCTGAACGTCACCGACGATGTGATGGCCCAGGTTCAGGGGTAGAGAAGGGCGGCGGCGGTGCGTGTCATCGGTATCGATCCCGGCACGGCCAGGCTCGGCTACGGCGTGATCGAGGCCGGCGACCAGCCGCAACTCGTCGATTTCGGCATCGTCGAAACAGGCACCGACGATGGCGATTCCGCCCTCCGTCTTGAGTACATCTACCAGGGCGTGCAGACATTGCTCGATCACCATCGTCCCGATGCGATGGCGATCGAGCAACTCTTTTTCGCGCGGAATGTCACCACCGCCATCAGCGTCGGTCAGGCGCGCGGCGTGACCCTGCTGGCAGCATCACAGGCACGTATCGCGGTGTATGAATACACGCCGTCGCAGATCAAGCACGCCATCGCCGGCTACGGCAAGGCCGACAAGCAGCAGATGCAGGAGATGGTGCGGATTCTGCTGGCCCTCGATCATGCCCCGCAACCGGACGACGCCGCCGATGCGCTCGCGGTCGCCATCACCCACAGTCACCGTCAGCGATTCACCGAACTCACCGCCGCCGGAGGCGCGTAGTGGCGCGCGAACGGCTCGACGAAGCGACGGTCCGCCTCGGACTCGCCCCGACCCGATCGCGGGCCAAGGCGATGATCATGGCCGGCGACGTGCTGGTGCGGGGCCTGCCGGTCCTGCAAGCCGGCCACCTGCTGAAACCGGACGACACCGTCTCCCTGAAGGAGAAGCCCCGGTTCGTCAGCCGCGGCGGCGAGAAACTCGATCACGCGCTCGACGTTTTCGGCGTGGACGCGACCGGCGCGGTGTGCGCCGATCTCGGCGCCAGCACCGGCGGGTTCACCGATTGCCTGCTTCAGCGCGGCGCGCAACGCGTCTACGCGATCGATGTCGGCTACGGACAGATCGACCAGAAACTGCGCGACGATGAACGCGTGGTCGTCATGGAACGGATCAACGCCCGCTATCTCGAGGAACTGCCCGAACCGGTCGATCTGGTCGTGATCGACGTCTCGTTCATTTCGCTGGCGCTGATACTGCCGGTCGCGCGCCGGATTCTGACCGATGCCGGATCGTGCGTGCCGCTCGTCAAGCCCCAGTTCGAGGCCGGCAAGGGCGAGGTCGGCAAGGGCGGGGTGGTGCGCGATCCCGCCATTCACCGCGCGGTGCTGGAGAAAAGCGCCGCCTTCGCCCGGGAGCATGGCTTCCGCGTGCTGGGCGTCACCCGCTCGCCAATCGTCGGACCCGCCGGCAACATCGAGTTTCTGATGCACCTCTCCGCGGCGCCGGGCGACCAGCCCGACGTCGAGCCGATGTTCGTGAAAGCCCTTGAATCGTGACCACCCCCTGGCGACTCTTCACCGATGTTTCCGAAGCCCTGGAACAAGCGCCTTCTAGCGATCCGACGTCGGTCCGCCTCGATCTGCT
>JADLGF010000347.1 GCA_020849415.1 Thermomicrobiales bacterium | reverse complement strand
ACGGCAGCGTCGAGGCGATCGAAGCGCCGGGCCGCACCTGCTTTTTCGCGCTGCAATGGCACCCGGAGATGATGATTTCACACCACGATCTGCAGATGAAGCCGTTCGAGCAACTGATCGAGTTCGCCAACCTGCACCGCATGGCCACGGCCGCTGACTAACGCCTTCGCGCATCTGAAGATCGATCGTGGCGAGCGGTGTCCACCCGGACATCGCTCGTTGCATAAGCAGGAGACCGCACACGAATGACAACGCTGGACGATCGCCGTGCCGTTTCGACCTGGTCACTGCATCGCGCGCTCGGCAACTTCGTAGCGCCCGATTCGGCGGTCGGCGGCGGCGCCTGCATGACGCTGCCGCCCCATCCCGGCGGCAAACCGCTCCTCGAACTGCTGCCCGAGATCGCCGACCACGGCTACGGCCTGCTCCAGATCTGCCACTTCCACATCGCATCGCGCGAACCCGCGCTTCTCGATGAGCTCCGCGGTGGACTCGATCGCAACGGCATCACTCTCGAGATGCTGCTGATCGACGCCGGCGACCTGATGGCTGAGAATATCGAACCGCACCTCGCCTGGTTTCACGAGTGGCTGCAGGTGGCGGAGCGCCTCGGGGCCCGTCGCGCCCGTATCTGCGCAGGCCGCTCAACCCCGACGCCAGAGCGCCTCCGCGCCAGCGGGCAGCGCCTGGCCGAACTCGCCGCCGCTCACCCGGCCGTACGCGTCGTCACCGAGAACTGGCTCGAAGCCACCCCGGACGCCGCATCGGTCGAAGCGATCCTCGAAGCCGCCGGCGAACAGGTCGGCTTCCTGATCGATCTCGCCAACTGGTCAGCCCCGGAGAAATACCGGGAACTCGAACGAGTCGCGCCATTCGCCGAATCGTGTCACGCCAAGTGCCACTTCACCGCCGACGGCCCGGACGAAACCGACTTCCGCCAAACCCTCGAAATCATGAAGAACACCGGCTACACCGGCCCCATCTCCCTGATCTATGACGGCCCCGATCCCGACGAATGGCGGCACCTCGACGCCGAATGGGACATCGTCAAGACCGCTTTCGTCCATTAACCGCTGTGGTGCGCCGTGGAAAACCCCGCCCCACCACCCAAGCCCCGGAGGGGCTTCCGTCCATAGCCCTGCACTTCAGTGTAGGGGAACACGCGGACCGGAAAAACCCGTCGGCAACTATCCCCGAGCCGCAACAATCCCCGTCTGACTCGATCCAACCGCCGCGACCGGCGAATTGGCGAACTCCGCGCGGCGATCGTGGAACTCACTCGGCATCGACACCGCCAGCGCTTCGTCGATCGTCGTCGCGGTGACGAAGGTCATCGTCTCCTTGAGTTCCTGCGGCAGATCGTCGAGATCGACCTCATTTCGCTTCGGCAGGATGAAGGTGCTCAGGCCGGCGCGCTTGGCCGCCAGCGCCTTCTCCTTGATCCCGCCAACCGGCATCACCTGACCGCGCAGCGTGATCTCACCGGTCATCGCCACATCGTCTCGCACCGGCACGCCGGAGAGGAGCGACACGAGCGCCGTCGTCATCGCCACGCCGGCCGAGGGGCCATCCTTCGGAATCGCACCCGCCGGCACGTGGATGTGAATGTCCGAATTCGACATGAATTCCGGATCGACCGCGAAGTCCTTCGCCCGGCTGCGCACCAGTGAGAGCGCCGCCTGGCTCGATTCCTTCATCACGTCGCCGAGCTGACCGGTCACGCTCCAGGCGCCCTTGCCAGGCATCCGAGTCGCCTCGATGAACATGATGTCGCCGCCGACGCTCGAGACGCCGACCCCGATCGAAACGCCCGCCTGGGCGGTTCGCGCCACCGCTTCCTCGTAGAAGAAGCGCGGCCGGCCGAGGTATTCGCGGACCTCTTCGGTGCCGATCGTGGTCGGCACCTCGAGTCCGGAGGCGACCCGCGTCGCCATCTTGCGGCAGGCCGTACCGATCTCCCGCTCCAGGTTGCGGACGCCAGCTTCCCGCGTGTAATGCCGGATCATCTGCAGCAGCGCGTCATCAGTGAACTCATACGTCACCGTTTCCGCAACCTCCACCGGCTCCTCGCCCTCGGCGGATTCCTTCGGCTCGAACGCGAGACCGTGGGCCTTCAGCTGCTTCGGCACCAGGTACTTCTTCGCGATGTTCAGCTTCTCGGCATCGGTGTAGCCGGTGAGTTCGAGAATCTCCATCCGGTCGCGCAGCGGCGCCGGAATTGGATCGAGCAGATTCGCCGTCGCGATGAACATCACCTTCGAAAGGTCGAATTCGACATCGAGGTAGTGATCGCGGAACGTGTTGTTCTGCTCCGGATCGAGCACCTCGAGCAGCGCCGACGATGGATCACCCCGCCAATCGCTGGCGAGCTTGTCGACCTCATCGAGCACGAAGACGGGATCGTTGCTGCCCGCCCGGCGAATCGCCTGCACGATCCGGCCCGGCATCGCGCCGACGTAGGTGCGGCGGTGACCCCGGATCTCGGCCTCATCTCGCACGCCGCCGAGCGACATCCGCGTCAATTCCCGGCCGAGCGCCCGCGCGATCGACTGCGCCAGGCTCGTCTTGCCGACTCCTGGAGGGCCGACCAGCAGCAGGATCGGCTCGCGGTTGACCGGGGTTTCGCCTCGCTCGTTCGCCTGCTCGATCTTCAGCTTGCGCACCGCCAGGTACTCGAGAATCCGCTCCTTGATCTTGTCCAGACCGTAGTGCTCGGCTTCGAGAATCTCGCGCGTCTTCTGGATGTCGATCTCGCGCTCGGTGCTGGTGTTCCACGGCATCGCCGTCAACCAGTCGAGGTAGGTTTTGATCACTCCGTATTCAGCGGCCGCCGGCGGCAGCTTGGCGAGGCGATCGAGCTCGCGCTTCGCCTCCCGCTCCGCCTCTTCCGGCATGCCGGCTTCCTCGATCTTCGTCCGCAGTTCGTTGACTTCGGCCTCGGTTTCGGACGTCTCGCCGAGCTCTCGCTGAATCGCCTTGAGCTGTTCGCGGAGGTAGTACTCGCGCTGGCTCTTGCTCATCTCCTCCTGGACTTCGCTCTGGAGCTTCTTGCCGAGCTCCAGTACATCGAGTTCCTTGGAGATGAACGCGTTCAGCTTTTCGAGCTTTTCCTTCACCCCTTCGAGTTCGAGCAGCGCCTGCTTCTCTTCGGGCTCCATGCGCAGGTTCGTCGCCACCAGGTAGACGAGGTGCTTCGGATCGTCGATATTCAGCGCCGCCGTCACCAGTTCATCTGGCAGGTGCGAAACGATCGACACGAGCCGCTGGAAGAGATCGAGCGTGTTGCGCGAAAGCGCCTGCACCTCGACGGAGTCGTCGGTCGTTTCCGGCCAGACCTCGACGCGCGCCATCAGGAAAGGCTCTTCCGAAACCCATTCCAGAATGCGCATCCGCTCCGAACCCTGCACCGCCAGGCGCACGCTGCCATCCGGCACGCGCATCATGGTGTGAATGGTCGTGATCGTGCCGACCTCGTAGCAATCGTCTGGACCGGCGCCCTCGATCTCCGAGTTCTTCTGCATCACCATCGCAACGGTGCGATCGCCCGACATCACCTCATCGATCAGCCGGATCGAGCGCGGTTGTGCCGCTGCCAGCGGCACCACCGAGATGGGGAAAACCACCGTGCCACGCAGCGGCAGCACTGGCAGGAGGCGGACTTCGGGGCCAGTCGGCTCCTCACCCGTCGTTTCCTCGACCGCCTCGGCGGCTTCGATCACGTCAGTTTCGGCCACGTCGACCACCGGCGTATCGGTCGGTTCGTCATTCAATGGTTGGTCGTGTTCGTTGGTCATTTAGTTTTCCGCTCCCTCGCCAGTAGCGTTGTGATTGGTTCGAGGCACGATCGAGCGCGCCTTCAGCCTGGGCAGTACGATCCGGAGAAATCCGTCGGCGTATTCAGCCTCGACCGCCTCGCCGTCGATCGGAAAGGGGACGAAAACATCCGCGCCGAACGCGCCGTAGGGAATGCGCGCCTCGTGGTAGCTCCGTTTTTCGGATTGACGGCGATCGTGTCGCACGCCCCGGATCGCCAGGCGATCCCCATCGAGATCGATCCGCAGGTCGTTCTGATCGATTCCGGCGATCTCGACATTGACGACGAGCGACCCTGAGGTTTCGTACACCTCAACCGGCGGTCGCCAGAGACCGTTGCGATGCGTATCGACCGAGGGCCGTGCGGGCAGCATCGAGCGGAACATCTCTTCCATCTCTTGCTGCATCCGGCCGGCATCCCGGT
>JADLGF010000346.1 GCA_020849415.1 Thermomicrobiales bacterium | reverse complement strand
GCCGGGTTTCTGGCCGCGCCCTGGCCGCTCGCCGAGAAGGCGCACGCGGTGCTGCACGGGCTCTGCGCGCAGATTCCGTCGCACACGTTCCTGCTAGGCAATCAGCCGCTGCCGTTCGATGCTCGTATGACCGGCATCTACTCCGGACTGGCGGTGACGATGATCGCCGTTGGTATGCGCACGCGCTTCCGGGCGGCGGCGCTTCCGAGCCGGCTGCTCATCGCTGCATTGGCAGGCTTCGTGCTGCTGATGGCGGTCGATGGCTTCAACTCGCTCTTTCTCGATTTGGGGATGCGCCATTTCTACGAGCCCCAGAACTGGCTTCGGTTGATCACCGGCGCCGGCGCCGGTGCGGCACTCGGGGTGACGCTCTGTTACCTGACGGCGCAAACACTCTGGTCACGCCCTGATTACCGATCGGCTGCGTTCACCTGGCGCGATCTGGCGATCTCGATGCTTGCCTGGCTGCCGATCATGGTCGCGGTGCTCTCCGGAGCGGGTTCGCTCTTTCCGGTGGTGACGGTCATCTTGCTGGCGTCAGCGGTCGTCACCGTCTGCTCGATTTCCTACATGATGCTGGTCTTGATCCGGATGACGAACAACCGGCACGAGTCGTTCGGGCAGCTTGGAACCGAGGCGGCGGCAGGAATCGTGCTCGGTTTCGTCGCGATTGCCGTCCTCGCCTGCGGGCGTTTCGCGCTCGAACGGTGGGCCGGAATCGCATCACCGGTGTAGTACACTCAAATCTGCGCAAAACAGTGCGTAGAATCGACCCTTTTTCACTCCGATCGTCGCCACGCGCCCCGGCGAAAAGGTGGCGCCGAGACCCCGATGCGGATTCTTCGGAACAGTGAGCACATCAAGAAAAAGAAGAAGCTGGCGCGGATCGCCGCCCTGGTCGGGTTCCTCCTCCTCGCTTCAACATTTCTCCTGATTTTCCAGCCGAATTACGTGTTGCCGGCCTACGCCATCCTCTTCACCGGCTTCATTACGTTCAATTTCGGCATGCAGCAATTGGGCAAATGGAGCCGATCTCCGCGTAACGACGAGCTCCTCGATCACCGCTTGCAGAGCCTGCCGGACGCCCGCTACACGATCGTCCACTTCGCCCAGATCGGGAAGCGCGCCGTCGAACACCTGCTCATCGGTCCGGGTGGTTTGCTGGTACTCATCGCGCGGGAACTGCCTGGTTCGGTGACGGTCGATGGCCGGCGCTGGAAGAAGAAGGGCGTCGGCCTGATGCGGATGTTCTCGATGAGCGGTCCGCAACTCGGCAACCCGACCGCTGATATCGAAGCCGATGTGGCCGCGCTCGATGCGTTCACCGCGGAACTCGGGCTCGATGTCGATATCTACGGTGCGGTCGTCTTCCTGAACGAGCGGGTTGAACTCAGTATCTCGAATCCCGAGTATCCGACGCTGCGGGCCGAGCAGTTGGCCTCGTTCATCAACCAGATCGAGCCAGACCCGGCCTTCACGCCGCAGCAACGTGACAAGCTGATCGCCGCGCTCTCCGAAACCGCCGAAGCCGTGGTCGAGGCGGGCAAGCCGACCCGTCGCCCGGTCAAAGTGAAACGGCGGGCGGCGTGATCTCCCCCGCTTCGGCCGCCTGGGGCGTCGTGGGACACGATGCCGCGGTCGAGCGCCTGCGCCGGCAGATCGTGGTCGGCCAGGTTCGTCACGCCACGCTGGTCAGCGGTCCGGCTGGAGTCGGCAAACGCACCCTCGTTACCGCCTGGCTGAAAGCGCTCAATTGCCAGCATCCGCCCGCGCCCGGCGAGTTCTGCGGCGAGTGCCGCGCCTGCGCGAAGATCGAGCGTGGGGTTCACCCCGATATCCAACGGTTCGATCTGGAATCTCAGGCGGCCGCCAGCGCGCGCAAGGGCGGTATGAACCGCCAGATCACGATCGAAACGGCGCGAGATGTCCGCTCCTCGGCAGCGATCCGGCCGATCGAGGGCCGCTGGCGGGTGGTGGTGATCGACGACGCGGAAACGCTGGCCGAAACCGCCCAGGAAGCACTGCTGAAAACCCTCGAAGAACCGCCGCCGTCGATGCTGCTCGTTCTCCTTTCCGACGATCAGGAAGCGTTGCTGCCGACGATTCTCTCCCGCTGCCAGCTGATCGACCTGAAACCGGTCGCCAGTTCGGCAATCGAGGTGATGCTGGTCGAGCGGGGCGCGGGGAATGCCGCCGAACTGGCGCGAATGGCGCAGGGGCGACCGGGCTGGGCCTTGCGGGCGTTGACGAAGCCCGCCCTGGCGGAGCAACATCTCAGTGATGTCGAGGAAGCGATCGACTGGCTCAGCGGCGATTCGTACCAGCGCGTCGTAACGGCCATCAAACAGGCCGATCGCTTCGCCAAGGGACGAGCCGAAACCCTCGATCGACTCACGATCTTGCATACGGTGTGGCGTGATTTGCTCCTGATCGGGAGCAATTTGCCCGACCGCGTGACGTACCTCGCCCCGCGCGACCGGCTGTCGATGCTGGCGGCGAACTGGACACTTTCGGATCTGAAACGCGGCCTGGTCGCGGTTCAGACCTGCATATCTGATCTCGAGGCGAACGTGCGACCACGCCTCGCGATGGAAACGATGGTGCTGCAATGGCCGAATCGATGAACCCCGGACAACCGATCGTCCTGATGCCGCGATCGATCGACGAAGCGCGCGCGATGGCGCGGCAGCGATTCAAGGAGCGGCTCGATCAGGGTGAGCAGGTCGGGAACTGCGACTGCCACTCCGAGGACTCCCCGGTGCAGGAGTTGGAAGGCTCTGGACCGGCGCTGCGCGCCACCGGGGTGCGTTTCCTCGATTCCGGGCAGACCTTCTTCTTCGAATCCGGCGATCTCGAACTCGAACCGGGCGACTGGGTGGTGGCGGAAACGACCCGCGGCAAGGAAGCCGGCCGGGTGGTGGTTGCGCCGCACCAGATCCGGGCCAGCCGTCTCGAAGGCGAACTAACGCCGCTCGTTCGCAAGATGAGCGAAAAAGATATCGAGAAGATGGACCGGCTGAAGAAAGACTCCGCCCGGGCCGTCAAGGAGTTCGGCCGGAAGATTCGCGAGCGCGAACTGCCGATGAAGCCGATCGCCGCCGAGTACTCGTTCGACGGCAGCGTGTTGACGCTGAGTTTCTCTTCGCCTGATCGGGTCGATTTCCGCGAACTGGCACGCGATCTCTCACAAGCGTTTCGCTGCCGGATCGAACTCCGCCAGGTCGGGGCGCGCGACGAGGCGCGGCTGCTCGGCGGCCTCGGACGGTGCGGTCGAACGCTCTGCTGCTCGACCTGGCTGCCGATGTTCCCCGATATCTCGATGGGCATGGCCAAGACCCAGGACCTCCCGCTGAATCCGCAGAAGGTGTCGGGTGTCTGCGGGCGCTTGCTCTGCTGCCTCTCCTACGAGAACGAGCAGTATCGGCAGATGAAGGCGATCATGCCGCGCCTCGGCCAGCCGATCCAGACGCCGAGTGGTCCGGGTATGGTGGTTTCGATGCAGATCCTGCGCGAGACCGTGACGGTTCGCCTGGAAGAGGAGAACCGCGAAGAGATCTTCCCGGCTTCGACGCTCGGATTCGGATCGCCCCGGCCGCAGGAAGCGCCGGTCGAAGCGGCCGCATCGGTGACGCCTGAAGCCTCGTTCGAGGCTCCAAAAGCCGCGCCGGTTAGCGTGGCTCCGGAACCGGAAACCGCGCCGGAGACCGAAACGGTCGAAGACGAACCCGCAACCTCTGAAGAGGGACGTTCGTCGAAGTCGCGCAGCCGCCGCCGGCGCCGTCGCGGCAACCGTGGACAATCGGGCGCCCAAAGTCAACGCTGATGCCATAGAAGGTTGTCACCTTTGAACGCCACCTGGATCGTCATTTAGAGCGAAGCGAAGGGTGACGGTTGAGGTTGGGGGAAAGTAGACCTTCTCGTCGGGAACCGTTTTCGGTTATCAAACAACGAAAGGACATCGCTGCTCATGCCGCTCTACATGACCGTGCACACGCCGCCCGCCGAAGACGATTCACAGACGGTGCATGCTCCGACCGATTTGCACGGATTGGCGCTCGAAGCGGGCGATGTGAACGCCTCGCCACGCTGGCTGAAAACCTATTCACCCGATCTTCACGACGACCGGCTCTTCTCACTCTGGGAGTCGGAGGACGCCGAATCAATTCGCAACGCCATGAAAACCTTCGGGTTCTTGCAGGAGATGGAGACGGTCGTTTTTCAGGTGACCGAGTGGGGTCCTGATGACGTCCTCACCACGGAACTCGGTCAAAGCTGAGCTGCTTCCGGCGGGTGCGTGGGACGAACGCCCCGCCGTTTCGCTGGTAAAATGATCTTCGTGATGTCGCAATAGTCTGGCGCGTGCCAGCGCCAGTTTCCCCAGGGAGGAGTCACTCCATGGTTGAAGTCGAAAAAGTGGGAATCGGCCAGCGCGTCAAGCGGATCGATGCCCCGGCCAAACTGACGGGTCAGGAACGCTTCACCGGTGATCTGCGCCTGCCCGGCATGCTCTGCGCGCGGCCGGTCGGTAGTGCCTACGCGCATGCCCGCATCGTGAGCGTGAACAAGGAAGCCGCCCTGGCCGTTCCGGGCGTGGTCAACGTTTTCACCGCGCACGATCTTCCGATCACCAAGGATGCCAACGGCAACCCGACCAAGACCGGCATCGCCTTTGATGAGGCGCTCTTCGCCGGCCAGATCGTGGCTATCGTGGTCGCCGAAACCGATGTCGCCGCGCAGGATGGAGCGGACGCGGTCGAGATCGACTATGAGGAATTGCCGGTGCTGGCGACGATCGAGCAGGGTCTCGATCACGCGACGCCGCAGTTCAGCATGCGCAAGGTGACCATTTCCGCCGAGGAGGCGGCGATGCACAACGCCGACGCCGCGAAGAAGAGCGACGGCGACCACGAGGTACTCGCTCCCAACGTTTCCAACACCGCTAATTTCAAGCGCGGCGATATCGAGCAAGGTTTCGCCGAGGCGGACGCCATCGTCGAGTACTCCTTCTTCTCCGACGCCGTGCACCAGGGCTACATCGAGCCACAATCGAATCTGGTGGCGATCGATCCGCTCGGACGAGTGACCGTCTACTCGAGCACGCAGGCTGCATTCCACTGCCGGAACCGGGTGGCGGAAACGATCGGCGTGCCGATTCAGCAGGTCAACGTCGTGCCAATGCCGGTAGGCGGTGGATTCGGCGGCAAGTTCGTGCACATCGAGCCGCTGACTGCGGCGGTGGCGCTCGCGGCCGGCCGGCCGGTGCTGCTCCAGTTCACGCGCATGGAGGACCTCACGGCCGGCAATCCGGCGCCGGCCTGCCGGATCGATGTCAAGCTCGGCGCGAAGAAGGACGGCACCTTCACCGCCCTCGATTCGACGCTGGTCTTCGATGCCGGCGCCACGCCGTCCTCCCCGATGCAGATCGCGGCGATTCTGGTCGGTGGCTATTACAAGTTCCCGAACCTGCGCATCAAGGGCTACGAGATCAACAGCCACAAGGCGGGCGCCGGTTCGTACCGGGCGCCGGGAGCGCAGCAGGCCTCGATGGCGATCGAATCGGCCGTCGATGATCTGGCGGCGGAACTCGGGCT
>JADLGF010000345.1 GCA_020849415.1 Thermomicrobiales bacterium | reverse complement strand
TCGATAACACCGGCGAAGAGCGGGTGGCCGACGGCGTGGCGATGACCGCCGAAGAGCTTCTGAGCATGATGTGGTTCGTCGAGGGTGTTGAGGGCACGATCCCGAACTCCTGATCCAGCCGTGAGGCGATGAAGCGGCGGGAGGCAGCAGCATGGGCCGCGCCTCCCGCCGCGTCGTTCCCGGACTCCCGCCGTGGAGAAGATGAGCGAAGCGAGCGTACCCCCCGCGATTGCCATGCGGGAGATCAGCAAACGATTTGGTCCGGTGCAGGCGAACGACCGGGTCAGTTTCGATGTCCGGCCGGGCGAGGTGCACGCGCTGGTCGGCGAGAACGGCGCCGGCAAATCGACGCTGATGAGCATCCTGACCGGACTCTATCAGCCCGATAGCGGCGCTATTTTCATGCGCGGTCAACCGGTGAAATTCAGCGCGCCGCGTGAGGCGATCTCGGCCGGGATCGGCATGGTGCATCAGCACTTCATGCTGATCGATCAGTTCACCGTCGCTGAAAATGTGCTGCTCGGCCTGCCGCCGAAAGGACGCGGGATCGAGCGACTCGACACCGCGCAGATCGAAGCGGAATTGCGCGAACTCGGCCGGCGCTTCGGTCTGGAGGTCGATCCGACCGCGCACATTTGGCAGCTCTCGATCGGCGAGCAACAGCGGGTCGAGATCGTCCGCCTGTTGCACCGAGGGGCCAGGATTCTGGTGCTCGATGAGCCGACCGCCGTGCTCACCCCGCAGGAGGCCGACGGGCTGATCGCGGTGCTGCGCGGCATGGCGGGGCAAGGTTTCTCGATCATTTTCATTTCTCACAAACTCGATGAAGTGCTGGCGGTGGCCGATCGGATCACCGTGCTGCGACGGGGACAGACCGTCTCGACGGTCGAGGCCGCCGATACCGATCGCGCCGAACTGGCGAAACTGATGGTCGGGCGTGATCTCGACACCGGCGGCTGGGAGGGCGAGCTGCCCGAGATGGCCGGGATGTCGCATCGGCCGGTGCTCGTCGCCGATCAGCTCCGCGCGGACGGGGATCGCGGCCTGCCGGCGCTGAACGGCATCGATTTCGCGATCCACGGTGGCGAGATCTACGGTATCGCCGGTGTGGCCGGCAACGGCCAACGTGAACTCGCCGAAGCGCTGACCGGCCTGCGCCGTGTCACCGGCGGCAGCGTGCATCTCGCCGAGACGGCGATCACCAACCTCGGCGCCGGTGACATCGCAGCGGCGGGCGTGGCGCACGTGCCGGAGGATCGGCTCACGACCGGGCTGGTCGGAACGATGGACCTCGGCGCCAACGCCATCCTGCGCCAGTACCGCGAGGACCCGATTTCCCGAGGTCCCTTCCTGATCGACCGCCAGATCGCCGAGTTCACCGAATCGCTGCTCTCCGAATACGATGTGCAGCCGGCGCGGCGCGCGGCCAAGGTCGGCCTCCTTTCGGGCGGCAATCAGCAGAAGCTGCTGCTCGGACGCGAACTGAGCGGCCGGCCGCGGGCGATCGTGGCGATGCACCCGACCCGCGGCGTCGATATCGGCGCTACCGAAACGATCCACCGCCTCCTCTGGTTGCAGCGCAACCGGGGCGCGGCGATCCTGCTGATTTCGGAGGATCTGGACGAACTGATCGCTGTTTGCGATCGGATCGGCGTGATCTATGACGGCCGGATCGTGGGAGAAGTCGAAGCGCGCAGTACGGGACGCGAGGAGATCGGCTTGTTGATGACCGGCGGCGGAGTGGCGGGAGCGCACGGTGTCTGAGTTCGCGGCTGGGCTCCCCTTCCGCTTCGAACGGGTGCTGATTCCGAGCCGGCGGGCGCGGATCTTGACTCCGATCGCGAGCATCCTGCTCGGCCTGATCACCGGCGGGTTGCTGTTGTTGATCACCGGTGAGAATCCGATCGAGGTCTACCGCGCGATCCTCAACGGCGCCCTCGGCAGCAAGTACGGACTCTCCGAAACCCTGGTCAAGATGACCCCGCTCCTCCTGACGGGGCTCGGCGTCGCGGTCGCGTTCCGGATGCAACTCTGGAATATCGGCGCGGAAGGTCAGTTCTACTGGGGCGCGATCGGCGCGACGGCGGTCGCTCTCTTCGTGCTCTCGCCGAGTCACTCGCCCTGGGTGATGATCCCGGCCATGATGGCGGCCGGCATGATCGGCGGCGCACTCTGGGCGTTCATCCCCGGATTCCTGCGCGCCACCACCGGCGCCAGCGAGATCATCACCTCGCTGCTGCTCAATTACATCGCCATCTTCTTCGCCGATTACCTGCTGCACGGACCCTGGCGCAGCCCCGGCTCGTTCGGCTTCCCCGGCACCGACACCTTTCCGCGCAACGCGTGGCTGCCGCGTTACGACATCTACCGGGTGCACCTTGGCTTGCTCTTCGGGCTGGCGGTGGCCGCGATTCTGCTCGTGATCTTCCGCCGCACCCGCTTCGGCTACGAGGTGTCGGTGATCGGGCAGAACGATCGCGCCGCCCGCTACGCCGGCATGCCAGCGAAGCGGATGATCGTGATCGTGATGATGGTCAGCGGCGCGCTGGCCGGCCTCGGTGGCATGAGCGAGGTGGCCGGCGTCGGTCACCAGTTGCAGCGCAATTTCTCCCCCGGCTACGGCTACACCGCGATCATCGTCGCCTGGATCGGCCGGCTCCACCCGGTCGGGATCATCCTGACCTCCTTCCTGCTGGCGGCGCTGCTGACCGGCGGTGATCAGCTCCAGATGCGCATGGGCCTGCCGGCGGCGGTGGCGCCGATGCTGCAAGGGCTGCTTCTCTTCTTCCTGCTCGGAGGCGAAGTGCTGACCAATTACCGAATCCGGCGGCGAGAAGCGCCCGCGTTCAGCGCGGAGGCCGCCGGTGAATGATCTCTGGTCGATTGCCTTCCTCGTCTCGGTGCTGGCGGCGGCGGTGCCGGCTGGCACGGCGCTGCTCTACGCGGCGATGGGCGAAACCTTCGCCGAGCGAGCCGGTCTCCTCAACCTCGGCGTCGAGGGGATGAGGCTGATGGGCGCACTGGCCGGGTTCGGGATCATGACCTGGAGCGGCAACGCCTTAGTCGGCGCGGCCGGGGCGATTCTTGCCGGGGCGGTGATGGCCGCGATCCACGCGTTCCTGACGGTCAGCCTGCGCGCCAATCAGGTCGTCAGCGGGCTGGCGCTGACGCTCTTCGGCACTGGGCTCTCCGCCTACCTCGGGCGCGATCTGGTCGGAAAGCGGGCGGCCGATCGATTCAACAGTCTCGATGTTCCGCTGCTCTCGGAGATTCCCCACCTCGGTCGCATCCTCTTTCAGCAGAACCTGCTCGTCTACGCGTCGTATTTCTTCGTGCCGCTCTGCTGGTGGTACGTCTACCGCACCCGGCAGGGGCTGAACCTTCGCGCGCTCGGCGAGCGGCCCGAAGCGGCCGATTCGCTCGGGCTGAATGTCAATTCCCTGCGCTATTGCTACGTGATCCTTGGTGGCGCGCTGGCCGGGATCGGCGGGGCGGTTTTCTCGCTCGGCACCAATCCTGGTTGGATCGAGGGAATGACCGCCGGCGCCGGCTGGATCGCGGTGGCGCTGGTGATCTTCGCCGGCTGGAACCCGCTGCGGATCGCCGCCGGCGCCTGGCTCTTCGGCGGGGTCGAGGCGAGTGTGCCGCGGCTGC
>JADLGF010000344.1 GCA_020849415.1 Thermomicrobiales bacterium | reverse complement strand
GCGCCGAGGAAACGTACGAACCTGGTTCCGATCGAACCGTTCATGACACTGGTCCTCCTCCCTGACATCCGGACGCGGTTGCGATCGACCCGGTGTCCCGCCTGGTTTGCGTCCGAATCCAGCGGTCGTGCGGCCGCGTACTTGCCCTACGCGCGGGGAGACCGAATCGGATGTGGTTCGAGGGTCCGAGGGTCGCGCGCTGCCGTCCGGGTTGCCAGCGGCTGGGAATTGTTCCGGAGTTCCGGAATGGATTTGACATCCTTCCCGATCGTGGCTAACGTCAAACAGGGACTTAGTGAAGCGCTATGGAAACCATGAATCGACCAAAGGTGACCCCGCCGATTGGTGACTCGTTCCTGGTTTCGATAGAGCGATAAACAAAGGAGTGCGATCGTGACCGATTCAGAGCGCTTTTCCATTAATCGCCGCACGCTCGTGGGTGGAGCCGCCGCCGCGGCGGCCGTCACCGTGCTGCGGCCCGACCAGCACGCCTTCGCCGGACCGGCCAGCCGGGCCGATCTGCTCGCCGCCGGATTCCAGTCCGGCCAGAATGTCGTCCTGGTCGGCACGCTCGGTGAAGCCCAGACGATCAATGGCTTCCTGGTCAACGACACCGAAGCCTACTGGCGCTGCAAATTGCTCTACGAACAGTTCGTGCGAACCGACGGCGCGACCTACGAGCCGACGCCCGGGCCCGGCATCGTCGAGAGTTGGGAACTCGAAGACCTCACCTACGTCTTCAAGATTCACGACAACGCCACCTTTTCGGATGGCGCCGATCTGACCGCCGATGACGCCGCATTCACCTTGCACGGCATCCTGAACCCGGAAACCGCTTCACCGCACGCCTCGAAATTCTCCAGCGTCGCGGGCGCCGAGGAATACGCGGCCGGCACGGCCGATTCCGTTTCCGGTATCGAGGTGGTGGATCCGAAGCGGATCCGGGTCACGCTCGCGACGCCGGACGCATCGTTCCTCTACAACCTGCGCTACGTCTTCGTGGTGCCGAAAGCGCAACTTGACGGGAAGAACCTGAATTCGGATGACTGGTTCCTGAGCCCGATCGGCGCCGGTCCATTCAAGTTCGAATCCTGGTCAGTCGGCGGCGATTACGTTGCCAGCAAGAACGAGCACTACTATCAGGAAGGGAAGCCCGCCGTCGATGGGCTCATCCACCGGGTGATCCCGGACGCCAACACGCTGGCGCTGGCGCTTCAGTCGGGCGAGATCGATGGCTCGGTCTATCCCTCTCCCGCGCTGCAGGAGCAGATCGCTCAAAACTCGGATATGACCTTCACCTTGCCGCCCTTCACCTATCCGGACGGCTGGACCTTCAATCACCGGAACGAATGGCTGGCGAAGAAGGAAGTGCGCCAGGCGATCGTGCACGCCATCGATGTCGAACAGTTTGCCGCCGATTCCCTGCTTGGGCTTGGAGAGCCGGCGGTCGGCCCGATCGCGCCGGGGAACTGGGCGTTCGACAGCGAGCTCGCGGCGCTGCCCTACGATCCGGACAAGTCGCGTGAATTGCTGGCCTCGGTCGGGTTCCCGGAGGGCACCTCGTTCCGGGCCTCGGTCAATATCGGCAACGTGCTGCGGGAAGACTGGTTGATCTACTCGCAGCAGGCGTTGCAGGCGGTCGGCATCACGCTCGACGCGGAACCGCAGGAATTCGCCACCCTGATCGAGGCCGTCAGCGTCACGCGCGATTTCGATATGGTCGGCATTCCGTTCTCGGGCGTAACGGCCGATCCGGGTGAACTCTTCGAACAGTTCTCCACGAACGGCTCGCAGAACGATTCCGGCTACGGCAATCCGGCGCTCGATGAACTGTTGATCCAGGCGCGCCAGGAGCTCGACCTTGAGGTCGCCAAGGGAATCTACAGCGAAATCCAGCGGATTCTGGTTGAGGAAGCGGTCAATCACTTCGCGTGGTACCGCCCGTTCCTGAACGTCGTTCACCAGCGGGTGACCGGCCTGACGCCGAGCAACCTCGAGCAGGGCATCTTCTACTCGCTCGAAGACGCGGTGACTAACGAGTAATCACCGGTCAAACCGAAACGGCACAACGACCCGCGTTCCGAACTTCGGTACGCGGGTCGTTGTCGTGTAACGGGCGGGACGATCCCCGTCAGTTCATCCCGGCTCGAGGCGGCAAACGGGCCTCGGCGGCATGGCGGTCGAAAGTTGACATACCCGAACGGGAAGCGGTATTTTCCGGTCACGATACAGGCGCAACGGTATGGCCCCGATTGTGGGGTGCTTCGGCTGGTTTTCCGGGCTGATGCGGATCTCGTTGCGAACGCTGAGAAAGGATCACCCGTGACCGAAAAGCGAGCATTCTCACTCGATCGCCGGCACTTGCTCGGAGGCGCGGCCGCGGTTGCCGCCGGGGCGGCGCTCCGCTCGGGCCACCAGGTGCAGGCGGCTCCGGCCAATGTCAGCGCCAAGATCGCCGCCGGCTTCCAGGCTGAAGAAAACGTCATCCTGATCGGCACCCTCGGCGAGGCCCAGACGATCAACCCCTTCCTGGTGAACGACACCGAGGCCTACTTCCGCGTCAAGATGCTCTACGAGCAGTTCCTGCGCATCGACCCCGCCACCTTCGCCCCCACCGGCGGTCCCGGCCTGGTGGCCGAGTACTCGCTCGAAGAGCTGACCTACACCTTCACGCTGCACGATAACGCCACCTTCTCGGACGGCAGCGATGTCACCACCGATGACGTCGTGTTCACTTTCCTCGGGCTGCTCGATCCGGCCAACGCCTCGCCGAACGGCACCCACTTCACCACCATCGTCGGCGCGCCCGAATTCGCGGCCGGCACGGCCGATTCCGTTTCCGGGATCGAGGTGGTCGATGCGAAGACGTTGAAGATCACGCTCGCCTCGCCCGATGCCTCGTTCCTCTATAACCTGCGCACCGTGCACGTGGTGCCGAAGGCGGCGCTCGAGGGCAAGAGCCTGACCGACGATCCGTTCTTCGATAACCCGATCGGCGCCGGTCCGTTCAAGTTCGTTTCCTGGTCGATCGGCGGCGATTGGGTGGCCGAGCGCAACGAGCACTACTACCAGGAAGGGAAGCCGTATCTGGACGGCGTGATTCACCGCGTCATCGCCGATGCCAACACCCTGGCGCTGGCGTTGCAGACCGGCGAGATCGACGGTTCGGTTTATCCCTCCCCGACTCTGAAGGAGATGATCTCCGAGAACCCCGAGATGGAGTTCATCGTGCCGCCGTTCACGAGCGCGGACGGCTGGACCTTTAACTTCGACAACGAGTGGTTGGCGAAGAAGGAAGTCCGCCAGGCGATCGTGCACGCGATCAACGTGGAGCAGTACGCCGCCGACTCGCTGATGGGCATGGGCGGGGTGGCCGCCGGTCCGATCGCGCCGGGCAACTGGGCGTTCGATCCGGAGCTGCAGCCGCTCGCCTATGATCCGGAGAAATCGCGCGAACTGCTGGCGGCCGCCGGCTTCCCGGATGGCACCGAGATTCGCGGCACCGTGAACATCGGCAACGTGCTGCGTGAAGACTGGCTCGTCTTCTGCCAGCAGGCGCTCCGCGAGGTCGGCATCACCCTCAAGCCGGAACCGCAGGAATACGCGACCCTGGTCGCGGCGGTCACCAGCACCGGTGATTTCGAGATGTGCGGTGTCAACTTCGGCGGCGTCACCGCCGATCCGGGCGAACTGGCCAACCAGTTCGGCACCGGTGCCGGCGGCAATTTCACCGGCTACAGCAATCCGGAGCTCGATGAGCTGCTCGATGCCGCGCGCCAGGAACTCGATGTCGAGGCTGCGAAGGGGATCTACAAGCAGATTCAGGCGATCCTCACAGAAGATGCGCCGATCCACTTCGCCTGGTACCGGCCGTTCCTGAACGTGATTAACAAGAAGTTCACCGGCTACACGCCGAGCAACCTCGAGCAGTTCCTCTTCCACTCGCTGGAAGATATTCGCCTCGCCGAGTAACGCTCGCCATTCACCGCGAACAGCACGGCCCGCCTCCGGTCAT
>JADLGF010000343.1 GCA_020849415.1 Thermomicrobiales bacterium | reverse complement strand
TGGCCCTCGGTGCGATCCTGATCGTGTCGCTGGCGCTGCGTCTGTTCAACCTGAATTGGGACCAGGGCCTCTACCTTCACCCCGATGAGCGCTTCATCGCCGATGTCAGCACGTCGCGTATCGTCTTTTCGTGGCCACCCGATTGGGACAATTTGTTCGATCCCGATCAGTCGATGCTCAATCCCCGCTCGGTCGATCCGAATACCGGCCAGGCACGCGACTTCTCCTACGGCGCCCTGCCCCTCTTCGTGACGGATTGGGCCGGCACGCTGATGACGAAGGCCACTGGCGAGAACTGGTCGTCATACTGGGGCAACATCTACAAGGTCGGCCGGTTTCTCTCGGCGGTCTTCGACACGCTGACCGTGCTCCTGGTTTACCTGATCGGAAAACGGGTAGCAGGCCGTCGAGCAGCGCTTTTCGCCGCGGCGATCGCCGGTCTGACGCCGATGGCGATCCAGCTCGCCCACTTCTTCACCACCGATTCGTGGCTCACCTTCTTCGTCTCGCTGACGATCTGGCTCTGCCTGCGCGCGATGGAGTCTGGCGACCGCCGCTCGTTCCTGATCGCCGGCGCGAGTTTCGGCCTGGCGATGGCGTCCAAGGGGAGCGTATTCACCCTCGCCGGTCTGGTGGCGGTGGCGATCCTGATCGCGGCCTGGCAACGCCGGCGTAAGCTGGGCGGAGTGGTCAACGGCTTGTTCTGGTGCGCGGAACGCGCCGCCCTGGCCGCGCTCGCCGCACTGGTGACTTTCGCCATGTTCGAGCCCTACGCGCTGGTTCAGCCCGATGTCTACATCGATCAGTTGATGAATCAGTCGCGCATCATTCGCGGCACCTTCGATGTTCCCTTCACGCGCCAATACATCGGCACGACACCGATCCTCTACCAGATCGAACAGGTGGTGCGGTGGGGGTACGGTCCGGTCGCGGGACTGCTGATCTTCATCGGCGCGGCGGTGCTCGGTCGACGCCTGATCGCCAGGCCCGATCCGGCCGGCTTGCTGTTGCTCGCCTGGTTCGTTGGCTACGGCATGGTGATCGCCCTGCCCGAAACCAAATTCCTCCGCTACCTGGCGCCGTTGATCCCGGTTTTTGCACTCTTGGCCGGCATTGCCATCGAAGCGATTGCCGACTGGTGCGCGCGCCGGAACTGGAAGCGGCTCGCGGTGGCGGCTCCGGCCGTGTTGCTCCTGGGCGCGGGACTCTGGACTGCCGCATTCATGAATGTCTACGCTGGCGCGCATCCGCGCATCGCCGCCTCGGAATGGATGTACGCCAACGTTCCGCCCGGCAGCGTCATCCAGTCGGAGTACTGGGATGACGCGCTACCGCTGAATCTCTCGCCGACCCTGAACGCCAACGCCTACAGCTACACGTGGGCATCGTTCGACTTCTACCATTCGCCGCCGGCGCCGGAAGCGGCTAACGCCATCTTCGAGCAATTGGGCAAGGTCGATTACATCGTCATGTCGTCGAACCGAGTGGCGAGTGCGATGCCCCAATCGCCGTGGCGTTACCCGGTCCAGGCCGAGTACTACGAGTTGCTCCAGGCGGAGCAGCTCGGCTTCGAGCTGGTCGCCGAATTCCAGGTGGCACCGTCGTTTCTCGGGATCGAGGTCGATGACCGGAACGCCGATGAATCGTTCATCAATTACGACCATCCCCGGGTATTGATCTTTCAGAAGGTGCGTGATCTTCCCCGTGAGGAATTCGACGCGTTGTTTGCGCACGCGGTATCGCAGCCGGTGACGCCACGGCGCCACGCGACCACCGACTCGATCCTGCTCGATACCCCGGTGGGGGAACTCCCGGTGGTGAGTGATGCCCGTTGGAGTGCCAGCTGGACCGACAACGGCTTCGTGGCACTCCTCTGGTGGATGGTGCTGCTGGTGGTGTTGCAGGCGGCCGGATTGCCGATCGCGCTGCTCGCCTTCCGACGATTCGCCGATCGCGGCTGGGCGTTCGCCCGGATCACCGCGTTGCTCGTCGCCGGCTGGTTGGTCTGGTTGCTGGCGAGCGTTGAGTGGATATCGTTCCGGGCGAGCTGGATTTGGCTAGCATTGGGGCTGCTCGGGCTAATCTGGTTCGCCAAACGGAAGCTGCTCATCGGGGCGATGAGGAACGCCTGGCGAGATCCGGCGACGCGGCGATCCATCGCAGTCGGTGAGATTGTCTTCTGGGCGATCTTTGCGCTCTTCCTGCTCTTCCGGTGGCTCAACCCCGATTCGTGGCACGTCTTCTGGGGCGGCGAGAAACCGATGGAATTCGCATACATCAACGCGATCCTGCGCAGCGCCCACTTCCCGCCCTACGATCCCTGGTTCAGCGACGGCTACATCAACTACTACTACTACGGCCTCTACCTGGCCGCTTTCATGATGAAAGCGACCGGTATCCCGTCGGAGATCGCGTTCAATCTCGCCTTGCCGACGGTGATGGCGACGCTCGCGATGGGCGGCTACGGACTCGCCGCCACCCTCGGTGGAGCAATCACGCGCAGCCGACCGCGAGCCTGGATCACCGGTCTCTTCGGGGTGCTGCTCCTGCTGTTGATCGGGAATCTGAACGCGGCGGCGCGGATTCTCCAGGCGCTGCCTGATCGGATCGCGCCTGATTGGGGCTGGTTCTGGGGCGGCACGCGGGTGATCGCCTACTACGACGAACTCGGACGCCGGCACGAGCAGATCAGCGAATTCCCCTACTTCGCCGCGCTCTTCGCCGATCTGCACGCTCATGTCGTGGCGATGCCGATAACAGTCCTCGTGATGGCGATCGGCCTGGCGATCGCGCTCGAAAGCCGCGCGCTGCTGTTGGCGGTTTCCAGACGACGGTTCGATCTTGCCTCGCCGATGGTCGGATTGGCGCTGTTCGCCGCGTTGGGGGTTGGCGCGCTCTTCCCCACCAACGTCTGGGACTTCTTCACCTACGCCGTCTTCATCCTCGCGGCGTTTTTCGTCGCGTTCCGGCGGCTCGATTGGGGTATCCAACTGGTCGCCTCGGCGGTGGTCGGTGGCCTGACCGTCGGGCTCGGCTATCTCCTCTACCTGCCGTTTCACACCCACTTCGTCACCCTGTTCAGCCAGATCAAACGGAGCGAGCAGAAAACCGACATCTGGCAGTTCAGCCAGCATTTCGGTGGCTTGTTCCTGCTGGTGGGCATCGGTCTGATCGGGTTGATCTGGACCCGTGTTTCACCGCGCGAACGGTCGCTGTCGCCAGCGACTGCCGCCGGGGCGTCGATGATCTTCCTGGTCCTGATCTGGGTGGCGCGCCGGCTGACCCCGATCGACGCGCAGACCCTCGGGGCGATCATGGTCGGCGGCTTCGCCATGCTGGCGCTGCTGGCCGGCGCCTGGTGGAAAGCGCCGGGCCGGTGGCCCTGGAATCAGCACCTGATGGTGGTGAGCGCCATTCCTGTCTTTGGCTTGCTCCTGAATGATCACCTCGTGCTGGCGCTCTGCCTGGCGCTGGCGCTCTTCGCCGCGACCGCCTTCTTCGCGCTGAACGGCACGTACGAGCGGATCATCGCGCTCTGCGCAACGGCCGGCTTTGCGATCCCGGGCATGGTCGAGGTCATCTACGTTGCCGATGACCTCGACGGCTGGTGGTACGAACGGATGAACACCATGTTCAAGTTCTACAGCCAGGCCTGGGTATTGCTCGCAATCGCCGGCGGCGCGTTGACCGGGTGGCTCTTCGTCTCGGCGATCGGCCGGCCGCTGGTCTCCAACCTCCGCAACCGGGACGTCGGCTTCTCGCCGACGCTGCCGATGGTGCTGGCCGCGACGGTGATCACGCTCTCCCTCGCCTACCCGCTCACCGCCACGTTGCCCCGGCTCGAAACCCGGGCGGCGGTGGGGATCGGCAACGAAACTTCCCTGAACGCGCTCGACTGGATGAGCTACGCCACCTACCAGATTCCGGGCGGACCGCTGATCTCGTGGCAGGATGATCTGGCGGCCATTAACTGGATGAACGAAAACATCGAAGGTTCCCCGGTCATTGTCGAAGCGGTGATCGGCGCCTACCGCGGCAACGGATCGCGATTCTCGATCGCGACCGGGTTGCCCTCGGTCGTCGGATGGGAACGCCACCAGAATCAGCAACGCCAGCCGGGTGTCGCTGGAGCCAGGGCGGAGGAAGTCCGGGACTTCTACCAGTCGACCAGTCGCCAGGAAAAGATCGATTTCCTGGTTCGTTACAACGTTGAGTACGTGATCGTAGGTGATCTGGAGCGGTACGGTGTGATAGACGAAAACCGGGAGCGGCCATTCTCGACGCCGGAGGGAATCGCGGCGATCGAGGCGATGGTTGGCAATGGACTCGAGATCGTCTTTCAGCAGGGCAACACCACGATCTACCGGGTGGTGTTGGATGAGATCACCGGAGCGCCGGCATGAGTGATTTCGAAGCCATCATTCGCTGGTTGGTGGTGCTCTTCGCGGCGGGATTGGCCGGGCTGCCGATCGCCGCGAAACTGCTCGGCGATTCTGGACGTCGCGCGATCTGGTTCGCACGGCCGATCGGGCTGCTCGCCTTTTTCTTCCCGGTCTGGTTTCTGAGCAGCGTTGTCAATTTGCCATTCAACCGCTTCTTCCTCGTTGGATCATTGATCGTGGTGATCGCGGGTGGGTGGTACTGGTACTACCGTTCCGGAGCATTTCGCAATCTGTCAATGCGCGAGGTATTCGTAGCGGAGTTGGTGACGCTCTCGGCCTTCCTCGGCGCGGTCTGGCTACGGGGATTTACGCCGGATATCGTCGGCACCGAAAAGCCGATGGATATGGCGTTCCTCTCCTCGGTGATCAGGTCGAACCAGATGCCGCCGCCCGATCCCTGGATGGCCGGCGAGACAATCAACTACTACTACATCGGATACGCGATTCACGGCGCGGTGGCGAAGGTTGCCGGCGTGTCCGCGCCGATCGCGTTCAATCTGGCGTTGGTGACCACTACGGCGCTGGCGATCGCGGCGGCGATCGGCTGCGCGCTCGTCATCGCGCCGCGCTTTGCGAAATTCGTGGCGCCGCTTGCCGGGTTTTTCGCGATCATCGCCGGCAATATGGACGGCCCCTATCGGGTGCTTCGCGAGGGGCGCTCGGCGTGGGACGCCAGTTTCGGCAGCGGGATGGGTTGGCAGTCGAGCCGAGTTGTCTACGACGGGACGATCCAGACGATCAACGAGTTCCCCGCCTTCAGCATCATCCTCGGTGATCTCCACCCGCACCTGATGACACTCCCCTTCACCATCGTGGCGTTAGCCGTCGCTTTCGGTTTCGTTCGGAATGAAGGGCCGGTCGGTTGGATCCAGATCGGATTGGCCGGTGTGCTCGGCGGAGCGCTCTACGGGCTGAATTCGTGGGACCTGCCGACCTTTTTCGGCCTGATCGTGCTGGCGCTGATCTGGAACTCCCGATCGCTGCCGCGTCGCGACCTCGGCCTCCGAGTGGTCGGCATCGGCGCGGTCGCGCTGATCGCCTGGGCGCCATTCATCATCAACTTCTCGCCGCCAGTCGCCGGCAGCGCGGCTTCCCTGCCCTCCTGGCTGGAGGGGATTCCGGTTGTCGAGTCGCTGCTCACCACGGTTTCGGTCAACAACTTTGAATTCACCTCAGCCGGCGAATTCCTGCGGGTCTTCGGGTTGTTCTACGCACTGATTCTGGCCGCGTTGCTGGTGGCGGCGAAACGGCTCGAACTCACACTGGGCGGGAATGATGCAGCGTTGACCCTGGGCGTGCCGTTGGCGCTGCTCGTGTTGATCGCCTTGCTTGGCAACGCGCCCGTGTTCATCCTGGTTGGTGTGCCGGCCGTTCTGGCCGTGAAAATCCTTGCGAGGAGTGGTCCCGCCGGCGTCGAGGGAGCGGTGGCCGCCCTTTTCCTGGCCGGAGCGCTGATCATCGG
>JADLGF010000342.1 GCA_020849415.1 Thermomicrobiales bacterium | reverse complement strand
GCCGTTGCCTGCGCGGCCGGCACCCGGGCGAAGACGGCCTCTGCTTCCGCAAGCACAACTCCGTCCGATGCCCGAACCAGTTCACCCCGCACATCGAGCAGACGACCGCGATCGTGCACCAGCCGGCCGATGGCGCGGGTTTCGACCCCGACCTCGACCGGCCGCTTGAACGCCATCGACATGCGTCCGGTCACCGCCCAGATGTCGAGTTGATAGAGCGACCAGGCCATCACTTCGTCGAGAACGGTGGTGATGATGCCGCCGTGGACCATCCCCATGTACCCCTCCTGCTCCCGCGCCGGGGTGAAGGGCGCCCAGATGCCGCTGCCATCCTCCAGCGCGTAGAAGTGGAGGTGGAGGCCATTCGGATTGAGCCGGCCGCACCCGAAGCAATAGTGATCGTCCGCGCTGTTGATCGGAGTATTAGGTTCGGTCATGCTGAATCGTCCGTGATGTTGAACGAAAACGAGTGCGCGCCGCGAAGCGCCGATGCAACCATACCAGCCCGAATCAGGCGAACGGCGCTCGGGCGTTCGCTCCCGAATCGAGTGAACCACGCCTCGGGTGCGTGCTAGCATCGAATCGGACGGCGGAGCGTGAGCGCGATGCGTCGTTTGACCTCACAGGACCACCATGCCGACCCGCGTCACGCTGAAATTGATCGCCGCGATCCTGCTGCTGGTTGCTTTGACCGGTCGATCGGAATCGGCCCTTGCGCACGCGTTTCTCGAATCGAGCGATCCGGTAGCGGGGGCGATTCTCCCGGTCGCACCCGATGAAATCCGCCTCACATTTAGCGAGCGCCTCGAACCGGAAGCGACCTCGGCCCGATTGTTCGATCACCTCGGCGCCGAAATCCCCGGTTCGAGCTATCGAATCGAGAGCGAAAAGAACCTGATCGTCACCTTGCCGGTGAATCTGGAGAACGGCACCTACTCGATCGTCTACAGCAACATCTCCCGCGATGATGGTCACCCGGCCCGCGGCAATCTCCCGTTCACGATCGGCAGTGCCGCCGATCTCCGGACGATCTCGGTGACGGCCGCGCTCGACGGCCCCGCCGGCGCGCCGGAGTGGTTGCGGATCGGCAGCCGCTGGCTCGCCTATACCGGCCTGTTGTTGTCACTAGCGATCTGGCCGATCTGGACCCTCGTCATCGCCCCGTCAGTGCGCCGCCGGCCCACCGAAATGCGCGTCGCGATCGCCGCGGCGCGTCGTTTTTCGATCGTAGCCCTGACGCTGGCGCTGTTTGGCAACCTGGCATCGTTACTGGCACAGGCGCTCGAACGCGACGAGCCGATCATCGACGCCCTTGAATCGACGCTGTTCGATTCCCGATTCGGCGAACTCTGGCAGGTGCGCATTCTGCTGCTCGGTCTGCTCGCGCTGCTGCTGGCGGTGGTCCATTGGGTGCACCCGGGCCGCCGCCGGTTCCTGTCGTTCGCCGCATTCGCGGCCTCGTTGGCGCTGGCCGTGCCTTTCAGCCTCAATTCGCACGCGGCCGCGCAGGTGACCGGCCGCGCGTTTGCGATTGCCGCCGATCTGCTCCACCTGATTGCAGCCGGACTCTGGGGTGGCGGGGCGATCCTGCTCACGGCCAGCCTCTGGTCGATCCGGCGCAACGATGCGTCAGGTTCGTTCCGGGATGTTCTGCGATCAGCGATTCCCCGCTTTTCAGGTGTGGCGATCGCTGCCTGGATCGTGCTCATCGTATCGGGGGCGTATGCGGCCTGGCTGCAGATCGGCAATCTCGACGCCGCCCGCGCCACCACCTACGGCAACGCCTTCCTGGTCAAGCTTGCGATCGCCGCCACGCTCCTCGCGTTCGGCGCGACCCAGTTCGTCATCATCGGTCGGCGGTTGAGTGAGACGGTCTGGACCCGCCGCCTCGAACGCATCCTCATCGCGGAAACGATCGGCATCGTCGCCATCCTGCTCGTGACCGGCTGGCTCACCTCGGCCCCGCCCGCACGAGAGGCACTGGCGCAGGATTCGGCCGGCATCACAATCTCCCTGAACCAGAACGACATGTCGGCCCGGCTCTTCATCACCCCCGGTGCGGCCGGTCCGAACCACTACCAACTCACCTTCACCGGCAATGCTCCCGCCGATAGCGAAGCGGTGTTGCGTCTCACCCCGCCGGATGGATTGTTCGATCAGATCGAGGTGCCGCTGACCTCGGTCGGCTCCAACGTCTGGGAGGCGCACGGATCGGAGTTCAGCCTCACCGGCGACTGGCGAGTCGAGGCGATCGTCCGCAAGGTCGGTGAGTTTCAGTGGCAGGCGAGCGCCTCGTCCTCGATCGGGGCCGCGGCCCAGGCGCTGCCGGGACAACCGTGGCGCTTCGGGCTGAACTCGTTTGCCGGCTTACTCATGCTGGTCATCGGCGCGATCGCTCTCGCCCGCGCGGTCACCTCGCCAGGCGGCCGCTCACGGAAGGAGACGGCGGGCATCGGGCTGGCGGGCCTGGCGATCGGCGCGGCGTTCCTCGTCACCGCCCGCCTGGAACCGCCGCCGAGCTTCGCCCTCGCCGATGACGCCACGATCGCGCGCGGTTCGGCCATCTACGCCCAACAGTGCCTCACCTGTCACGGCGTGACCGGCCAAGGTAACGGTCCACAGGCGGCAACCTTGCCGGTACCGCCGGCCGATTTCACCGACCCGATCCACCACCTCCACAGCGATGCGAGTCTGGCCACCATGATCCAGAACGGATTTCCGCTGAGCGGCATGCCGGCGTTCGTCGATATCCTCAGCGCCGGTGAGATCGCCGATGTGATCGCATACCTCCGCTCGCTCGGCGTGGGCGCTTCGACCATCGACGTGCCGACCGCCGCTGACTGCACGATCGCGCCCCGCGATATCACCGCATTGGTCAGCATCTCAACCGGTGGCGAGCCGGACAGCCTCACCACGTCCGAGTGGCCGATCGGCAACCCGGCCACGAACCTCCAGAGCGACGCGGTGGCGGAAACGGTGCGGCAGTTCATCGCGTGCAGCAACGCCGGCGATTACCCCCGCGTGCTCGCCACCTCGACCCTGCGTTCCCTCGCTCCGCAGTTCGCCACGCTCGATGACGATGGCCGGCAAGCGGTCATCACCCAGGCGGCCACAATCGAACCGGTCTCGGAAGGTGAACTCCTCGCCATCGAATCGATCGAACCGGCGCGATCGCTGCCGGACGGACGCCTCGCCACCCGGGTGGTGACGCTCGACCCGGTCAATCACCCGCATCGCCTCGAAGCGATCCTGATCCTGGCCGAGGAAGACGGACTCTGGAGAATCGATGAGATTCACGTGCCGGAGGCGGAGCCTTCGGCGCCGGCCGCCGCCTCGACCTGGCCACTGGAGGTGACAAGCGGCGATTACACCCTGGCCCTGACGCTCGGTGAGCCCGGAGAACAGGGACAGCCATTGCGAATCAGATTGACGGATACCGCCGGCAATTCAGTCGACGGGGCGAGTGGAACGATCGTGCTCGTCCCTCGCGGAGCGGGTCTGCCGGCAGAACTGGAATTGATCAATGTCGATCCGGGAGTCTATTTCGCCTACGCACCGAACCTCGCGCCCGGAGCGTACGTCGCGGAGGTCACGATGCTCCTCCCGGATGGCACAGAACTGGTGACCGGCCTGACCTTCGTCCGCTAGAGGCGCATTTCGAACACCTGAACGTGGGCGCCGTCATCGCCGACTGCAAGCCGCTCGGTACGCGTGAATCCCTGCGATTCGTAATAACGGACCAGAGCTTCATCCGGACTGGCGTAGCAATCGACCCGCATGATCGCCACTCCCCGGCGGATCGCTTCGCTGCGGGCGAACTCGATCAACCGCGATCCGATCCGCTGTCCCTTGTACCGACGGCTGGTCACCAGCACCCGCAGGTAGAGTTCGGGCTCGTGAATCGCCGGTGCGTAGTGCATGCGCTCCGCGTTGATGATGAGGGTGCCGACCGGTTGACCGTCGATTGTGGCGAAGTAGAGGTCGCCGGCATCAACCAGCTTGCGCATGAAGTCGGTCAGGCGCTCGCTGCCCGAAAACGGCTCACTCCCCCACTGGTCCGTGCGCCCCTGCGCCACGAGCCACTCGACCGCCTCATCGACCATAGCCAGCACGATGTCGAGATCATCGCTCCCGCCCGCCCGAATCTCCATGCGCACCCCGCCATTCCTGCTCGCTCAGAAGCCCATCTGTCCGTAGGGAATCTCCGCACCCGGCTCGTAGCGGGCGATGATGACGCCATTTTCGGCCACGCGTGTCTCGACGGCCTTCATTCCGGTCGGCGCCACATCGTCGCCGAAGAGCTTCTTTCCGTCACCGAGCACGCAGGGCATGATGATCACCTGCATCCAATCGACCAGCCCGTGCTTCAGCAGTGTCTGCAGCAGCACGGAACTGCCGTGAACCTGCAAGTCGGGACCATCGCCCGCCTTGAGCTCGCGAATCCGCTCGACCACGTCGCCATTGATCAGCACGTTCGGCTCCCAGTCGAGATGACCGAGCGTGGTCGAAACGACGTACTTCGTCGCGGCGTTGAGCGGTTCCGCAACCTCGCGATCCCCTTCGTCGATCTGATCCGACGGCCAGTAATTGGCGAAGATTTCGTAGGTCTTCCGCCCAAGCAGCAGATCGCCGCCCGCCGACATCCACTCGCCGATCGCCTCGCCAACCGCGTCGTTGAAGTACCCGACCGACCAGCCGCCATGCTCGAAGCCGCCATCGCGGTCCTCATCCGGCCCACCCGGC
>JADLGF010000341.1 GCA_020849415.1 Thermomicrobiales bacterium | reverse complement strand
ACGCGTCGGGACCGCGCTCCTTCGGACTCGGGTTGCTCCTGGCCGGCGCCAATCCGAAGTCCGTGGTGCTTGCCGCCGCGAGCGTGACATCGATCATCGAGACCGGCGCGCACGGCGCTACGCTCGTGCTGGCGATCGGCGCCTTTGTACTGATCGGATCGTGCTCGGTGGTGGGCGCGGTACTGGCCAAGCAATTCGGCGGTGAGCGCGCCACGGCTTTCCTCGATGGTATTCGCGGCTTCATGCTGGCGAACAACGCGGTCATCATGGCCGTCGTCTTCGTGATTCTCGGCGCCAAGATCCTCGGCGACGGCATCTCCGGCCTGGGTAGCTAGGCCGGTTTCCTCCCGCAACTGAATCAATGCCCGTCGAAGGCGAGCCACCCGTGCGTGTTGTCCGCACGCGGCCACGTGATCGTGCCGCGCCCACGGGCGCTCCCAGCCAATTCACAGCGTTCATGTACGTCTCTTCAGGTGACACTCCCGTACCTTCAAATCAGGGCGAGCGCCCGGGTGACGGCCAACTGACCTTTCCAAGGCCAACAGGCCGAAACCCAACGATGTTTTGCGCATGTGACCGATTGGCACATATCCAATAAGGCGTTGCGCAGATTTCGATGCGTTCGTACAATGTGGCCGTACACAGATCGATCCGCGGTGACGCGGCGCCGGACGGGCTGGAAGGCGGGGGACACGTGGTCAGCGAACGCATCATCTACGACGATTTGCCGGCGATAGCACCGGCGCCGTGGATCGATCCGGCCGCAATCGAAGTCCGGGCGCTGACGACGTCCGACACACCGGCGTTTCGCGCGCTGCGTCTTGAAGCGCTCCGGCTCCACCCGGAATCCTTCGTTCCCACCTATGAAGAGGAACGCGACGCGGACGGTCGCTCGATCGCCGCGCGGTTCCGCGACGACTGGATTCACAATGGTAATTTCATCCTCGGCGCTTACCGCCAGGGATGGCTGGTTGGGGCAGTCGGGGTGAAACGCTGGCCCCGGCAGAAGCAGCGCCACAAGGCGACGATCTGGATCATGTACACCCAGGAAGACTTCCGCGGCCTGGGCGCGGGCCGGATGCTGCTCGACGCCGCGATCGACCGCTGCCGCCAGGATCACGAGATCGAACTCGTTCACCTCAGCGTCAGCCGCGACAGCCTGGCCGCGCGCAATCTCTACGCCAGCACCGGGTTTCGCTCGTACGGCGTCGAGCCGCGGGCGCTCAAGCTCGGCCCCGATCACTACGTCGATGTCGAGGAAATGGTACTCGACGTGAAGAACGTCGACTATCAGATCAGTGCCGGCTGGCACGAGACGAACACCGATTGCGTCGTCGCCGACTGATCGAAATCCCGCGATAAATCACGCGGTCAGCTACCGTTCCACCCCCGTTGACACCGTTCAGCGCGCGGTCATATGATCGCCCGAATACGCCCTGATCCCCGGCGCGTCTGCGCGTGCGTTCACGCGAATGGCGCCGGGAGGAACGCGGAAAGGAGCGACGTCTCATGTCTCAAACGGAAGAGCGTTCGGGCCACAACCGCCGGAGCCTGCTACGTGGTGGAGCTGCGATCACCGGCGCGGCGGTCGCCGCCTCATCGCTGCACCTGAACCGCGCCGCGGCGCAGCAGGAAGGCGGCCGGATTTCGCAGATCCTCGATCGTGGCAAGGTGCTCGTCGGCACCGGCAGCACCAACCCGCCGTGGCACTTCGAAGATGAATCGGGCCAGCTGATCGGTTTCGATATCGAAATGGCCAAGATTCTGGCCGGCGGACTCTTCGGCCTCAATCACGAGCAGATCCAGGCCGGCGAATCGCTCAATCACATCGAATTCGTCGTGCACGAATCGGACGCGCGCATCCCGGACCTGCTGGCCGACAAGGTGGACATCAACTTCCAGTTCATGACGGTCACGGCGGCGCGCGCGCTGCAGGTCGATTTCACGCTGCCGTATTACCGTGAAGGCGTGACCCTGCTGCTGCCGGCTGATTCCGAGTTCACATCGCTGGCCGACATGCAGGGCCAGGGCCTTACGATCGCCATCCTGGCGAACGTGACCGCCGAGGACATGATTCACCGCGGCGTCGCCGATGCCAACGTCGAGCAATACGATTCGGTCGCCTCGTCGGTCGAGGCGCTCGATTCGGGGCGCGCCGATGCCACCGGCATCGATCTCTCGACTGGCGCCTGGCTGGTGGCCCAGAACCCGGATCGCTACAAGGTGCTCCAGGAGGGTTGGGACGCCCAGAGCTACGCCGCTTCGGTCAAGAAGGGCGAGCAGGAGTGGCTGAACTTCGTCAACGTCGTGTTGCGTGAGGCGATGCTCGGGCTCGACTTCCCGCTCTACGCGCAGGCGTACCAGACCTTCTTCTCGTCGGAAGTGCCGAAGCCGGCCACCGGCTTCCCGGGCGAAATGCGCTAGATCGCGATGCCGGCGTTCCACAGTCGTGGAGCGCCGGCTGGTCGCCCCGGTTCGGCCGGTTTCCGAGCTTCGCTTCGGATGCCGACGCGAACCGGCTGAACGATTTCCCGTCACGGAGAACCCGCCATTTACGAGCTGCGCTGGGAATACATCACCAATAATCGCGATCTCTTTATCGACGGCCTCTGGCTCGGCCTGCAGATGGCATTTTTCGGACTCGCCATCGGCACCGTGATCGGGCTGGTACTGGCGTTCGTGCGTGCCTATTCGCCGAAGCCGATCAAGGTGCTGGTTACTGCCTACGTCGAGATCATCCGCAACATTCCGCTGCTTCTGATCGTCTTCTTCCTCTATTTCGGAGCGCCCCAGATCTTTCCGCGCGGCAGTGACGGTCGCGAGTGGGTGTTACGGATCCTGCCGGACGGTGAACGCACCTTCATCGTGGCGCTGGCGATCTACGCCGGCGCCTACCTGACCGAAATTTTCTCGGCCGGTATCCTCTCGGTAGCGGGGCGGTATCTGGAGGCGGGCAAGGCGATCGGCCTGACCGGCTTCGGGCTGGCGCGGTACGTCACCACTCCGATCATGTTCCGTTCAGTGCTGCCATCGCTCAGCAATTCGTTCATCGGATTGTTCAAGGACACGTCGATCGCGGTTTCGATCGCCGTGCCGGAACTCACCTGGGCGGCGCGCAAGATCAGCACCGATTACTTCCGGGTGGTGGAGGCGTGGGTAACGGCCGGGTTGCTTTACCTGCTTACCTGTTACACGATCGCGTTCATTCTCAGGTTTCTCGAACGGCGCATCAAATGGAGCGTCTAGCCACGGCGGCGCGACGCCGTACGGATCACTGACATGCAGGTTGTGCTGGACAACTGGAGATTGATGGCGGACGGGCTGCGGGTAACGCTCGAACTCTCCGCCGTGATCATCGTGTTGTCGACCCTGTTCGGGTTTTTCGTCGGGGTCGGGCTGCTGTACGGACCTTGGT
>JADLGF010000340.1 GCA_020849415.1 Thermomicrobiales bacterium | reverse complement strand
GCGGCGGCGAACCGATCCCGACGAGCGCGCTCTCGTCCTCGCTGCGCGATCAACTCAAGGTCGATGAATCGCTCGCCTTGCGTTTCGAGGATGAGGAGCCGCTCTGGCGCTGTTTGCGCCTGCCCGCACACCTTGCCTCAATCGTTCTGGCGCCGGCGCGTGTCGGCAACCTGCCCTCCGCGGTGCTGGGTGTCGCGGTACCCGAGGAGGAAGTCGAGCGCACCCGCGCCATGCTCACGACGCTCGGCTCGCAAGTCTCTCTCGCACTGCAGCGGGTTTCACTCTCCGAGCAACTCCACATGCGGCAGAGCGAGGAGCGATTCCACTCGCTCGTTGAAAACGCCTCCGACCTGATCCTCATCCTCGACAACGATGGCGGAGTCTCATGGACGAGTCCGTCCGTGAGTCGCGTGCTCGGCCTTGACGAGGCGGAGATCCTGCATCGCAGCCTGTTCGGCCTGTTGCATCATGAGGATCATCGCGCCGCGAGACATCTCGTGGAAGACGTTGTAACGGTGCCGGGAACGGTGAAGTCGGTCGATTTGCGATTCCGCGCGGGTCCTGACGAATGGCGGTCCATGGAGGTCACGCTGAATAACCTCCTTGACGATCCGACGTTGAATGGCATCGTCGCGAACGCGCGTGATGTCACCGAGCGCAAGGCGGCCGAAGGCAAGCTCGCCCAGCTCGCCTACTTCGATCCGCTCACCGATCTGCCGAACCGGTCGCGCTTCACCGCCATGCTGAATCAGGACATCCGCCTCGCTCACCAGACCGGCCGGCATACGGCTGTGCTCTTTATCGATCTCGACCGCTTCAAGCTGGTTAACGACAGCCTCGGGCACGAGGCAGGCGACGCGTTGCTCCGCGAGGCCGGCAAGCGGATTTCGTCGAATGTCCGCGATGACGACACGGTGGCGCGGCTCGGCGGAGACGAATTCACCGTCCTGATCAGCGGCTTCCAGAACCCGAACGAACCGCGCGAGATCGCCCAACGCATCCTTGGCGCCTTCGCCCAACCGCTTTTGATCGGCGAGCGGGAAGTCTTCGTAGATGCCAGCATCGGCATCGCGGTGGTGACCGACGACGTGAAGGAGTCGGGCGAACTGCTCCGCCGCGCCGATATCGCCATGTACCGGGCCAAGGAGACGGGCGGCCAGAGCGTGGCGGTGTTCGACGACGAGATGGGCGAACACCTGCTCAAGCGGCTCGATCTCGAAACCGAACTGCGCCACGCCATCGAACGGAACGAATTCTCGCTCCATTTCCAACCCGAGATCGATCTGCACACGAACCGCATGAACGCCGCGGAGGCGCTTCTCCGCTGGGATCACCCCCGCCTCGGGATGGTTTCGCCGACCGAGTTCATTCCGTTGGCGGAGGAGACCGGCCTGATCCTCGAGATTGGCCGTTGGGTGACCCGCACCGCGCTTCACTTGGCGGACGAGTGGTACCGCGCGCACCCGGATCTCGACCTCACGATCAGCGTCAATCTCTCGGTCCGGCAGTATCTGCACCTCGGCATTGTTGAGGAAATCGCCAGCCTGATCGGGGAAACATCACTGGCTCCGAACCGCTTGCGGCTGGAGATCACCGAGACGATCCTCATGGATGAGAAGACGGCCAGCCGGGCGGTGCTGGAGCGGCTCGACGATCTCGGCATTCAGCTGGCGGTCGATGACTTCGGCAGCGGCTATTCGAATCTCGGTTACCTGAAACGGCTGCCCGTGGAAGCACTGAAGATCGACCAGATTTTCATCCGCGGGTTGGGCCAGGACCCGCATGACGAAGCGATTGTGCGCGCGATCACCGATCTCTCCCACGAGATGGGCCTGCGCGTGACGGCCGAAGGGGTCGAAACCAACGAACAACTCGCGATCATCCGGAAGATCGGCTGTGATTCGGCCCAGGGTTACTTCTTCGCCCACCCGCTGCCCGCCGATGTCTTCTACGCACGCTTGCTCCAGGAAATCGCCGGCGGTGCCTCGTCCACCGTGCCGGTCTGACGCGGCATGAAACAAAACAGGAGCGGCCACGTGGGGTCGCTCCTGTTTAGCGTTGCTTCTCAGTTGCGAGCGGCGCGGAAGCCGGCTGACTCGGCATCGTCCGGGGTGGCGAAGCAGAACTCCGGAATCGTCACCTCGTAGCTGCCACCGCCGGGAACGTGATAGATGCGGGACGAGGCGTTGCCCTTGATGCTGTAGCCGTCGGGGCAATCCTGATTCTCGTTTCCGCGCACCCAGCCCTCGCCTTCCGGCGGCAGGGAATCGATCAGCGCCGCGTGCGGATCTTCCTCTTCGGCAGCCCCACTCCCGGCGCTCCGAATGCCATAGCTCGCCGGCAAATCGACTTCATCGAGGAGCGTCGGATCGAGCTCGGTCGGATCGCCGCTCCGTGGCCGGAAACCGCCGGCGCGGGCGTCATCCGGGGTAGCGAAGCAGATTTCCGGGATCGTGGCGGCGTAGTTACGCCCGCCCGGCATGTGATAGAGGCGTGAACTCGCGTTCCCCTTAACCGGGTAGCCGGTGGGTGTCTGATGGCCACCGAGTCCGCGCACCCAACCATCGAGTTCGGGCGGCAGTGTTGCGATCAACTCGTCAAGTTCCCGCTCTTCTTTCGGTTTCGAAGCGGAGGCAGCAGTGGCCGGCTCAGCGGCTTCTCTCGTTTCAGCGTCACCTTCCACTGGTTCGGGCTCGTCTTCCACCGCGGCGTCAGCTTCATCGGAAAAGTCTGAAACTGCGGCGGGCGTAACGCCTTCGTCGATTGCCGCCTGATGCGCCGCGCTCATGGCCTCGGAGAACTCATCGGCTTCGGCGTCCGCCACCGGCTCGAAGGTTGTGATTCCCAGGTCGGCGTCTTCGATCGCGTCCGTCACGCCGGCCGAAACCGTTTCTCCAACTTCCTCGTCTCCGGACCGGGGTGCTTCGGACGTCGCACTTGCTTCGGTCACGCTCTCATCATTGAGTTGCTCCTGATCCACACCGGCGCCACCGGCGGCTTCGGCTTCAGGTTCACCGGATGTATCGCTCAGGTCGGTCGCAAGCTCGTCGTCGATCGGTTCCCAGGAGGCGGCAGCACCATCCGTTACCTCGATCTCCGCGGCCTCGTCGGCCAGAGCGAGCTCGGTTTCCCGGAACTCAGCGCCAATTACCTCCGAATCATCCGGCGCGATGTCGTCCAGTGTTTCCAGCTCGCCGTCGAAGTCGATCCCGACCGGATCGAGCGGCACCTCGGTGATATCTCGCTCCGCCGCTTCGGCTTCGAGAACGTCAGTGACATCGTCCATCGAGTCACCCTCGGCAGGCGCGAGGGCTTCCGTCGATGCAGCCGCCGTCGCCGGAGGCGGGGTAACTCCATCCGGCTCCCGGCGGGGCCGGAATCCGGCCGACACCGCCGAATCATCGGTTGCGAAATACACTTCGGCAATCGTTTCGTGATAACTCTGGCCGCCCGGCCGATGGTATATGCGCGAGTTGATGTTGCCCTTCAGCGGGTAATCGGCCGGGGCGTCGGTCGTTCCATCCCCGCGCATCCATCCCTCGCCTTCGGGCGGTAGCGATTGAATCAGTTCCTGCAGCGCCCGTTCGCGTCGAGTCAGACGGGCAGCGGCACCGGAAGCCGGGTCCGGGACCGGAGGATCGCTCGGAATGGCTGCCGCCTGGGCACTGGAGACGTCGGCTTCAGCGATCGCTGTCTGCTCGCTCCGGCGGGCCGCTTTCGTATCACTGAAGGAGGTGACCTTCGCCGATGTACCGGTCGATTGGGAGCGACTTCGCACCTGGTGCGCCGATCCACCGCTGCCCCGCGCTTCGATCGCAAGGTGAAGGCCACGCAGTCGCCAGCCGAGCGCGATCAGCAACGCTCCGACCACGATCGAGCTGATGCCGATCAGCCAGAGCACCGCCAGGGCGCCGGTTTTCGGTCTGGCGATGGCGATCACCCCGAACAGGATTCCGGCGAAACCGGTGAGGGCCAGCAGCCACTCGTTCCGGATTTCCTTGCTCAGCCGAATCGCGGCCGCGATTTCGAGCGCGCCGCTCAGGATCGCCCAGATGGCGATGATGTAGAGAAAGGTCTTGGCCGCCAGATCGGGCCAGATCAACGCCACCAAACCGGCGCCGATGCCAATCGCGCCGTCAATCGCCAGCGGTATCCAGCGCTCCCGCTCCGAGATCCGCCGGATCGCCGCGATGACGCTCAGCGCGCCACCGGAAATGGTGTAGATCGCAAAGAGCACGATCAACGTGTAGAGGGCGAGACCAGGCCACGCCCAGGCGATCAGGCCGAACGCGATCGCGATTGCGCCCCTGAGCACGAACGTCCACCAGTTCCTCGCCAGTGTCGTCAGCACATAAGCTGAAGAATTGACCATCTGCCACTCCTTCCCTTGCCTACGTTTCGAGCGATGCTGATCGCGCTCCACCGTCACCGGGAATCCCGGCGATCTTGCGTCGTTTCGGTTTCGATCAGCGGCTGCTGCGTGATCCGCGTAATCGCACTGTACCACCATCCCTTGGCACCGCGAACTCACCCGGACTTGACATCAGTGCGCCAACCCTCAATCGAAGAACCGCTCGTCCTCGGGTAGCAGGTACTGCTTGGCGGCCTCGACCTTGAAGGTCACGCCGAGGCCCGGTCGGGTGCCAATCGCGATCGAGCCTTCGTCAACGGTGGGCACACCCTCGACGATGTCGTACCACCACGCCGGGTCGCCGGTCGGGTACTCGAAGGCGATGTAGTTGTCCGGCAACGTTGCGCAAACCTGCACCAACGCCGCCAGGCCGATCACGCCATCGAGCGTGCCGTGTGGCGCCATCAATACCCCGTGGAGCGCGGCGTATTCCGCCACCCATTTGAGCTCGGCGAGGCCGCCGATATCGCACGGATCGGGACCGATGATCCGCACGGCGTTGGTTTCAATCAGCGACTTGAAGTTGTTGCGCAGGTAGATCTGCTCGCCGGTGTGGATGGGAACCGAAGTACTGGTGGTCAACTCGCGGTAGACATCAGCATCGACGTAGGGGATGTAGTCGCCCGTGAGCATATCTTCCAACCACATCAGGTCGAGGTGCTCGAGGGCACGGGCGAGTTTGATCGCATCGGGCAACACGAAGCCGGGTCCGCAATCGAGCGCGAGGCCGATTTCGTCGCCCAGTTCCGCTTTCATCGCCTCGACGCAGGCGACGATGTGACGCAGGGAGCGTTCCGTCAACACTCCACGCGTCACCTGATAGTTGTTCGCGACCGGCTGGCGTTCTCCGTAGATGAAGTCTGGAATCTCATACTTCATGCCGCTGTGAAACGCGATGCCCTGCTTGACGATCTTGAACCCTTCCGGCTCGGCTTTCATGCGCCGGACATTCTCGGCAAAGTCCTCGGGCGAGAAACTGGTCATTCGCGTGCGTTTGTTGCCGTTATAGACCAGCACCCGGTCGCGCACCTTGCCGCCGAGCAACTTGTGCACTGGCAACCCGGCCGACTTCCCGGCGATATCCCAGAGCGCGAATTCGATCGCGGAAACCGCCGCGCCCCACGGCTTGAAGGCGCCGCGCTGCCGGATGCGCAGCATCGTGCGCTCAACATCAGTCGGATCGGCACCGATCAGGAACTCACCGAGGTGCAGCACGTGGGGTTTCGTGTACGGTTTCGAGCTTTCGATCTGGCCGATGCCATCGATGCCCTCGTCCGTCAGAATCCGCACGATCGGGTTCTTGCCAATGACTGCGCAACGCACGTCGGTGATCTTCACGAGGCCATCTCCCTGGTTGGTGCTCGGCGACACGTGACACTCGATTGTTGGTCGTTGCGCTCATCCTACCGGAGAACTGGCGGTTTTGTCGGCTAACCCCACCCACCCTGCTTGCTGCGCGTGCGCACGAGGAGCCAGATGAAGAAGGGACCGCCGGTGAGGCTCATGGTGACGCCGATCGGGATTTCGGTCGGTGCGGCGATCGTGCGGGAAGCGAGATCGGCCAGTGGCAGCAACGTTGCGCCGGCCAGGGCGCAAAGCGGGATCAGCCGCCGGTGATCGGGACCGACCCAGAGCCGCACCAGGTGCGGCACCACCAGCCCGACGAAGACGATCGCGCCGGCGAAGGCGACGGCCGCGCCGGTCATGCAGGCGGTGACGAAGATCAGCAAGACGCGAATGCGTTCCACCTCGACGCCAAGGTGCCGCGCCTCACGCTCCCCGAGTACGAAAAGATTGAGACTGGTCCGGTAGTACAGAATGATCGCGAGTCCGACCAGGGTTACGGCGCCGACGATGGCGACGTGTTTCCACTGCGATCCGCCGAGACTGCCGAGCGTCCAAAAAGTCACCGATCGAAGCTGCTGATTGTTCGCAATCGAGATCAGCAGTCCAACGGCCGCGCCGGCGATTGCGTTCAGCGCCACCCCGGACAGCAGCAACGTCACGATCTCCGTCCGGCCCTGATAGCGCGCCAGCAGGTACACGAGCGTGGTCACGAACAGCCCGCCGAGCGACGCGAAGATCGGCAGGGTCCAGATACCAAAGGTGTTGATTTCGAGCACGATCGAGGCAACCGCGCCAAAGGCGGCCCCGGCGGAGACGCCGATCAGGCCGGGATCGGCCAGCGGATTCCGGAAGATTCCCTGCATGGTTGCGCCCGAAACCGCCAGCCCGCAGCCGATGATGGCGCCGAGCAGCGTCCGTGGAATCCGGATCGTCCAGACCACCGCGTCCTTCTGGCGGGTGATCTCCAGATCGAGCCGATCGACCAGGGAAGAGATCACCGGCAGCGATTCGGCGTGCCGCAGCACCGACCCAATAGTCCCCGCCAGCGGTACGCCGCCGAGGAGATCACGCAGATGATTGGTGATGATCCGGATCGTTTCGGCCGGGGAAACGGAAACCGCGCCCATGCCGATGTTGACCAGCAGGCTGGCGACGAACGCGACTCCGAGGATGATCCCCGGAGTCGCGCCGTAGCGCAGCGCGGCCACAATTCGGTTCCAGCCTTCGGTCACGACGCTGCGCAGCATCGTGACGCCGCCGGCCGAGCCCTCGCGGAGCCGCCCGGCACTCATGCCGCCGGCGACGCTTCCGCGTCCGGACCGAGCACATCAGTGCCCTGCCACTCGGGGTGCAGCGGTTCGCCTTCGAGCGTCGGGTGAATCGCCAGGGCGAGGTCGTAGATGGCGTCGCCGATGCGCGGTCCGAACCCGAGCAGGTAGAGATCCTCGAAGGCGATCACGTTGCCCGTCTCACCGGCGGGCGTCTGGGCGATGCCCGGAATCTGCATGAGACCGTCGACGCCGCCGACCGAGGCCAGACCGGCCTGCATCAGGAGCAGCGTGTCCGGAGCCGCCTCGATCAGCGATTCAGGCGTGATCGGCTGGTAGCCATCGAGTCCGATCTCCGCGCCGACATTGATGCCGCCGGCCGCGGTGATCACCGCGTCAGCCTGCGAATTGGCTCCGGCCATCATCTGGGTGCCTTCGCCCCGGATGTAGAGGAAGGCCACCCGCGGCTGTTCTTCAACGCTCGCGATCAGTTCCTGCGTTTCGGCGATCCGCGCCTCGACCTGCGCAGCGAGTTCTTCGCCCCGCTCCGGCAGGCCGACCGCCGCCGCGATATCGCGAATCTCGGTAGCGGTGCCTTCGGCGGTCATCTGTACCGGCAGGATCACCACCGTCACACCGGCCGAGCGAATCTGCTCGATGACATCGGCGGGACCGGCGTTCTCCGTGCCGATCACCAGGGTCGGCTCGAACGAGAGGATGCCTTCGGCGGCGAGCTGGCGCTGGTAGCCGATCTTCGGCAGGGCCAGCGCCTCGGCCGGGTAAAGCGCGCTGGTGTCCACAGCGACGACATTAGCGCCAAGACCCAACGCGAAGACCGTTTCGGCGACATTGCCGTTGAGGGGAATGATGCGGCTGACATCGGTGACTTCGATGGCCGTGCCAGTAACGTCGGTCACCGTTGCCGGCAACACCGGCTCGGCCGCCACGGGAGTGGCGTCGCCCGATTGTGCGGCGACGCGTCTGACCAGGCCAGTCAGCATGCCGGCGGCGGCGAACGAGCCGATCAACGCGGAACGACGGGTCAATTTGAGTGTAGTCACGACCGGAACTCCTTCGGACAGGCGCGGTCGTGCGCATTCAGTGCGCCGGGGTGAACCCGGTATACTGAACACGCAAGACCGTTCGTCCGCGAACGAATCGCGCGTTACCGGTGCCACGGAGCGCGCGAAAAAGTCTTGTCACCCTCG
>JADLGF010000339.1 GCA_020849415.1 Thermomicrobiales bacterium | reverse complement strand
TGTCGAAGTGCTCGCCGTACATCTCCTCTTCGGGAAGTTCGATGTACTCACCAAGCCCGGCCGCGATCGGGTGCCCAGGCGCCACCACCCAGATCCGCTCCTTTTCGTCCGCCTCGCGCCACTTCAGGTCGCAACTGGTGCCCATCAACCGTTTGAACGGCTTGGAGAAGTGGCCGGAGTGGAGCGTGATCAGCCCCATGCCGTCCCAAACCCGGCGCTGCACGCGATCGACGATCTCCTCGGAAACCTCGGCGTGCGCCTTGTGGCCCCACCAAATCAGCACGTCGGTCTCGGCCAGCACCGCTTCGGTCAGGCCGTGCTCCGGTTCGTCGAGGGTGGCGGTCCGCACCGCGAACCCATGCGCATTCATCCCCTCGGCGATGGCGCCGTGAATCCCGTCCGGGTAGATCGCGGCGATCTCCGGACTCTGCTGCTCGTGTCGAAATTCGTTCCAGACGGTGACCCTGATCTCACTCATAACCGCTCATGCCCCTCGCTGCTCAGACGCCAAATTCAAGCTCGCGGCCCCGTTCGGCGGACTCGTAAATCGCTTCCAGCAACCGTACCCGGTTCAGGCCCTCGTCACCATTCGGCGACATCGGCACGCCATCGACGATCGCATCCATGAAGTTCGAGATCATCCGGCCGTGCGAGTGCTGTTCGTAGAGGCGCGGGGTCGTGTCGATCATCGCCCCGTTCAGATCGGAGAAAAGCTGCACCTCCCCAACCTTGGCGTAATCCTTCACATAGACCCGGGCGCCACCCTTGTCGCCCATGATCTCAACTCCGTACGCATCGGTTTCGTGCATGAACGAGGCCCAGGAGACCTCCAGTTGCACCGTCGCGCCGTTCGATGTGCGCAGGAACGCCGTCGCCAGGTCCTCCACCCCGTACTCCTCGCCGGCGACAGTCTGGAACCGGCCGCGCGGCCAGTTTCCCTTCCCCTGCGGGCCGAGCTTGGCGAAGGTCGAGGCGGAGATCGTGGTCACATCCGGATTGCCGAGCATCCAGAGCGACAGATCGAGCATATGCACCCCGAGATCGATCAGCGGACCGCCCCCGGACAGCTCTTTCTTCGTGAACCACGAGCCGAGACCGGGGATGCCCGATCGCCGCACCCAGAACGCTTTCACGTAGTAGAGCTCGCCAAAATAGCCGGCGTGCGCCAGCTTGCCGACGTACTCCATGTCGCAACGGCCGCGTTTGTCGAAGATCGTGCCGAGCACCTTGCCCGATACCGCGCCCGCCCGGACAATCTGCTCCGCTTCCGCAATCGTGCGGGCCAGCGGCTTTTCGACAAGCACATGCTTGCCCGCTTCGAGCGCCGCCAGGGCCACCTCGGCGTGCAGATGGTTCGGCACCGCTACGCTGACCGCGTCGATCTCCGGGTTCTCCAGCATGTCGCGGTAATCCCGGTAGCGCTGCGGAATGTTGAAGCGCTGCACCAGCTGGGCGCAGCGATCCTCATCGAGCCCGGCGATCGCCATGATCTTCGCCCGCGGCTCCTGCTCGTACCCCTCCAGGTGAATTGCGCCGATACCGCAGCCGATCACCCCGATTCGAACCTGCTCCATCCCCTGCACCACTCTTCACGACAACCGACCGCGCCCGCACAGCGCCAACGCTGCGAAGAATCGTGCGTATCCCGGGAATGCTGCAAGGAGCGCATGAAAACAACGCACCCCCGATCCCTGGGCCGGGATCGGGGGTGCGTTGGCAGTAGCCGTTACGGCGTGACGCTGACGTCGATCTGCGTCACCGAACCGGGCAACGTTTGCACATCGAGGCTCAGGATGGCGGCGTTTCCGACCACCTCTGCCAATTGCAGCCGGTAGACACCGGGCAGCACCCAGACGTGGTCGCCGAATTCCACCGGCGCTCGCCAGATTTCGGTGCCCGATTGATCCTTGAGCACGTAGACCTCGCCGTTGCCCTGTGGGAACCTGAGAATCGAGCCCCGAATCACCGTCTTCTGGTTCGACTCCACCAGTACCGTCACCTGGGTGATCGAACCGGTCGGGTTCGACCACGCCACCACATAGCTACCGGCCGGCACTGACAGGATGTTGGTGTCACCGAACGCAGTCTCGAAGGGCTGCGCGTTGGGATTCGAGTCGGTCGCCTCGGCGGCGCTGGTCACGGTCGCTCGCGGGTAGAGTCCGCCGATCGATTCGATTTCGAGTTCGCCGGTGGTCACCACCACCTCGACTTCCTCGAGCACCGTGAAGATGGCGTCGCGCAACTCCTCGGCATTGTCGGCGCCGAGCAGCAGGCCACCGCTCTCATCGACGATGCACTGCAGCAGCGCCCGCTCATCTTCCCGCAGCGCGAACCCGATGACGTGCGTCACCACCGCGCCCGGGCCGTTGATCAGACCTCTCGAAGCGGTGCAGGGATTGCCGCCACACGTTTCCAGACCATCGGTCACCAGCACAACCGCGTTCTTGACGTTGTCCGAAGCGGCGGGGAAATCAGCGGCCGAGCGATTCAGCGACAGCGCGATCGGTGTCCAGCCCACCGCCTCGAACGCATCCACTTGCTCGGTGAGGGCCGGCTTGTCCACGCCATCCATCGGCACGACCAGCTCGCTCGATTGGCAGCTGGTCGGTCGCCCCGCCTGGGTGTTGTTGCCGAGGTGCCCGTACTTGCGCAACCCGACGTTGATCCCGGGATCGGTCGGCAGGATGTCGATGATCTCGTGGAGCGCGCCGCGCGCGGCGTCGACCCGGGTGACACCGGGGCTGACCTCCTCCGCCATCGACCCGGAGGAATCGAGAATGATTTGAAGATTGACCTCGTTCTGGACGCCCTGTTGGGCGGACACCTTGATCGGAATGGCCGCCACGAGCGCCCCGATCATCGCCAGGATGATCATGTACGCGAGAACGCGGTGGGTACGGTGCTCGACAGGGATGGAGCGGGCCATCGGTCTCCCTTTCCGGTCGCGCCAAGGCGACCTGGATCGGCGGATTCGAACGTACGACACGCCTACCCTATCGGGTTCCCCGTCGTTGCGCAATCCCCATCGACATTAAGAAAGGGCAATCCGGCGGCCGTGAGCGTAACCAGCGTTACCTCCGGCGGGCAATTCAACCGCACCGGTGGCCGGTATATGCCGAGTCCGCGGCTGGTGTACACCGGCATGCCATCCGCGTCGTTCAGGCCGATGGTGAACCGTTTGCCGTGCTTCGGCAGCGCCAGTGGCCCAATCACCGGCAGCCGCACCTGCCCGCCGTGCGTGTGCCCCGAAAGCTGCGCGATCGCCCCGAGCGCCGCACTCTGCTCGGCGTGCAACGGCTCATGCCAGAGCGCGATCACCGGTTCACCGTCCGGCACTGCCGCGAATGCCGAGAGTGGATCGACGGTCCCGAGCAGCGTGTCATCGATGCCGGCGATCCAGAGCCGCGCGCCGTTGAACTCGACCGCCGCCGCCTCGTTTTTCAGCAAGCGGACGCCCGCCGCCGCGAAGACATCGAAGGTCTGATCGCCGCTGACGGCGTAATCGTGATTCCCCATCACCCCCAGGCAACCTAGCGGAGCGTGATCAGCCAGCCTTCCGAGCCGCTCGGCAATCTCGTCCAGATACCGCGGTGATTCGGAGTGGTAGTCACCGCCGAGCAGCAGCAGATCGGGCCGCTCGGCCATGAGCAGTTCGATCCCTCGTTCGATGTCGACCAGTGATGTGAACGGCCCGTAGTGGAGATCGGTCAAGAATCCGATCGTCAGTCCATCGAGCGCTTCCGCCCCCGCCGGCAACGCGATCGAAATCCGTTC
>JADLGF010000338.1 GCA_020849415.1 Thermomicrobiales bacterium | reverse complement strand
GGGGCCGGATCATCGAGGCGCTCCAGAAGCGCTGCGACGCCGATCTCGATCGTCCCGTCGCCGATTTCCAGCCGAGCGATCTCGCCCCGCTCGAGGGGCGCCTGCGCGACTGGATTCTGCCCCTGACTGCGGATCACGATCGCATTCACCACCGATGGATGCGGGAGTTGCTCGAATCGGCCTGACCAACGGGCCGTTTGCCATTCCCGCGCTCGTGACGCAGCGCTCCGGCTGACCCGGAGCGCTGCTTTTCATGGGTGCCCCACGGCGGTTTCGCGATCGTTCTTGCCAGAAAGTCATCATAAAAGTGAGCAATCGCTCGCGTTCGGTGTGATAATCAACGCGGAATAACGCTCCGCCGCAGCGAACCTGTCGCCCGGCGCCGCGCGAGGCCAGTCGAATGCGTCGCCGGTGGCGCTTTCGCATGCTCGTTCCCGCGATGAGCTTTCCGAATCGGACGCGCTCCCGCTGCGAATCCGGCGGTATGAGAACCGGCACGTTCAACCATCGTGGCACCGTGGCGTGCCTGGCAGAGGAGAAACGGGTATGGACTTTCTCATCGGCGTCGTGGGGCTCATCGCCGGTATCGGACTCGCATTGGCGGGCCTGCGCTACTTCTACCTTCTGCTGCCGATCTGGGGCTTCATTGCCGGATTCATCGTCGGTGGCGCGCTCGTGACCGCAGTATTCGGGGATGGCTTCCTGGCGACCACGCTGGGAATCGTGCTGGGCCTCGTATTCGGCGTGCTCTTTGCGGCGATCTCCTACTTCTACTGGTACTTCACCGTCATCCTGGCGGCCGCAACCGCCGGCGGCGTGCTGGGTGGTTCGCTCTTCGGAGCGATCGGCGTCAGCAGCAACTGGCTCCTGTTCATCATCGGCCTCGCGTTCGGCATCCTCTTCGCGCTTGGCGCGCTGATGCTGAACCTGCCGGTCTACCTCGTGGTGGTGAACACCGCGCTGGCCGGATCCGCGATCGCGATCGGCGGTTTCCTGATGGTGATCAACAAGTTCGATCGCGAGGATATCGGCACCGGCGATCTCTGGCGGCGCATCGACGATTACTGGTACCTCTGGATCATCTGGATCGTGGTGGCCGTGATCGGCATGATGGCGCAGCTCACCGCCCGCGAAGCGGCGCGGCTGCCGGAAGAGCGCTGGGCTCCGGCCGCGCCGAAGGCGTAGCCGCCCGGATTCAGGACGAGTGTGAGAACCGGGGCGGGAAATCTCCCGCCCCGGTTTTCGTTGCCCGGATTCTGTAAAGACGACGTGGGGTTCCGCACGCAGGGCCCAGATCGAGGAGCGATACGTTGGACGCCGGAATTGTGCACCGGGCGGGTCGGGGCTAAACTCGCCCCGGTACTATGAAGGATCCATTAACGCCATCCAAACCCGAATCGAGCCGCCCGCGCCGCGTTCTGCGTCGCATCGATCGCCACGGGCGGGAAATCGACTGGCAACGCAATCTTTACGCCATCTGGCTGGCGCAATTCCTGGCGATCCTCGGGTTCTCGCTGCGCGCGCCGTTCCTTCCCTTCTTCCTCGAAGATCTCGGCGCCGATACACCCTCCTCAGTCGCGCTCTGGTCCGGCATGATCAATGCCGCCGGCGCCGGGGTGATGGTGATCGCCGCCCCGATGTGGGGCGCGGTGGCTGACCGGCGCGGGCGCCGCCCGATGCTGGTCCGGGCGATGTTCTTCGCCACCTTTACGGTCGGCCTGATGGGCTTTGCCACCGCCCCCTGGCAACTGCTGGGGCTGCGCCTCGTCGAGGGCGCCACCACCGGCACCGTCGTGGCCGCCACGGCGCTGGTCGCATCGACCACCCCGCGCGACAAGCTCGGCTATTCGCTCGGGCTGATCCAGATGTCGATCTTCTCCGGCTCCGCCATCGGCCCGCTGATCGGCGGCGTGCTGGGCGATGCCATCGGCTACCGTCCGACCTTCTTCGCGGCCGGGGGCATGCTCTTCGCCGGGTGCCTGATCGTCTTCTTCGTCGTGCGCGAGAACTTCACGCCGGTGGAGCGTAAGGATGCGCCGAGCGGATTGCGCGCGTTCCGCGCGGCCGGCTCGTGGATGTTCGTCGGGGTGATGGGTTCGATGGTGCTCATCCTCTTCGCCTCGCGCTTCGCCTCGTCGGCGGTGCAGCCGATCGTGCCGATCTTCATCGGCCAGCTGCACGACAGTGTGCTGGGACTCTCCGCGTCGGCGACTTCCGGCCTGGCGCTTGGCATGCTCGGGCTGACCAGCGCCATCTCCTCGATCTACTTCGGCCGCCTCGGCGACCGGCGCGGTCATCAGTCGATCCTGCTCATCTGCGCCTTCGCCTCCGCGCTGATCTACCTGCCGATGGGGCTGGCGACGTCGTCCTGGCAACTGGTGATCCTGCAGGGGCTCTTCGGGATAGCGGCGGGTGGATTGGTGCCGGCGGCGAACGCGATCATCGCCGACAAAACTTCACCCGATCAGCGCGGCACCGTCTTCGGCTTCACCGCGTCGGCCGCCTCGCTCGGCGGCTTCTTCGGACCACTCGCCGGGGCCGGTATCGCCGCCTGGATCGGCTTCAGCGCGGCCTTCGTGATCACCGGCATCTTCCTGCTGATCGTCAGCCTGATTATCTGGCGCTCGTTCCGGAACCAGCCGGTGGCGGCATCAGCGGCGTAAAGCGGTTGCCGATCAGCAGCACCGCCAAGCTTATCAATAACAACACTGACGCGCCCTGAAAGAGCCGGCTGGTGCCGAGGCTATCGAGCAGCGCCCCGCCGATCAGCGACCCCACGATGCTCCCGAAGCCGAACGACATCGCCGTCAGCAGCGCCTGGGCGGTGGCGGCCAGTTCCGGTCCCGCCAGGCGGAACGCCAGCGTCACGGTGGCGGTCAGG
>JADLGF010000337.1 GCA_020849415.1 Thermomicrobiales bacterium | reverse complement strand
ATGAGGGACTGGAAGACGCGCTCATCAATCGTCACCAAGGGTAATTCACCGGGCGGCGTGGGACTTTATCACCGCGTGGTGTTCGCCAGCGCATCAAATCGGCGCACGCCATCGATGAGGCCAAACGAGCCGGTCAACATCATGTCGCCGAAGGGCGCCGCCTCATACCAGCCGAGCGGGCGGGCGATGTTTCGGTTCGGTCCGGTGATGATGACCCGATCGAACGGCCCATCCCGGTGGTAATCAGGGGAATAGGCGGCGCCATGACCGTCGAACGAGGAGCGGAACGACTCCGGATCGAGGGAGCCGCGTCGCAACCGGCTGACGAGTCGATCGAGCAACTCCGCCGTCATGCCGTGACTGTGGTGTTCGAAGAGCCCGTAAAGGCGATCGCCTTTCACGAGAGCGGCAAACGTGTGCATGTTGCCGACGTTCACCACCACCGCGCCGCCGGCATCAATCATGTCCCGGGCGATGGGGTCGCCCCGTACGCCGAGCACCGCGGCCGCGCCAGTATCCATGAGGTAAACACCCGGGTACGCCTGCGCAATTGCTTCCATGCGCGTCATGCCGGCGGGCGGCTGCCGGAAAACCATCCGGCTGAGCAATCCGCCTGCATCGACCAGTGACTGCAGATACTCGAACCGGACCTCGTTGTTGCCACTGCCGGGGCGGAAGCCGTGATCCTGCACCGCGACCGCCAGCGTGTCCGGAAGCGACACACCGAATTGCGCGAGGGCACGGCCGACGCGATCGAGATCGATATCGGCCAGCTCGACTATGCCGGCGCCATTCGGGGGATCCTCGCGGATCTCGATGCCAAGCGCAGCAACCCGCTCCGGCCGGTTGTGAATGGTTCCGGCGGCGTCGGGATGGGCCGAGACCCGCATCCCGGCGGCGAGATGGCGCTCGACCGCCTCGCTCGAAGCACCGCCGCCCATCAGGCGGCCAGCGAGGTGCAGCGGCCGGCCAACTTTCGTTACCTGTTCCACCTGCCGGGCGATGACCTGAGTCTGCGACGGCATGATCAGTTTTTCGGAGTTTTCAATCGGCCGGCCTGGAGCGTAGACCAGGATGTCCTGCGTTCCCGCGCCGATATCGATCGCTAGGATCGGCCGATCGACGGTGAAAACATGCTCACTCATGATGGGGAACGCTCCCGGGGTGCTGACTGCTATCCTCACCGGGATGATAGTCGGGTACGGAAGGAACGGGCAGCGTGCAGTTGATCACCTATCGTTTTCCCGGGCACGGCGCGGGCAGTCACGCCGGCGTTATCGACGGCGATGCAGTGCTGAACGCCGGCCAATTGCTGGAACGCCAGCGCCCGCTCGACATGCTGCGCCTGCTCGATCTCGGTTCGGAGGGGCTCGATCGACTGCGCGTGGCGGTCGGGCGTTTTCGTGAAACGCATCGGAACGCCATCATGCTGCCGGAAGAGGTCGCGGCGCCCCGCTGGCTGGTCGAGATCGAAGCGCCGCTCCCCCGCCCACGTTCCTTCCGGGACTTCTACGCCTACGAAGCGCACGTCGCCGCCGGCTATCGGAAGCGTGACCGTCCGGTACCCGCATACTGGTACGAAGCGCCGGTTTTCTTTTACCAGTATCCCGGTACTTTCGTCGGCCCCGATGCGATCGTGCCCTACCCCGCCGGCTCCGAGCAGCTTGACTTCGAACTCGAAGTCGCAGCGGTGATCGGGCTTCGCGGGCGGGATATCGCCGTCGAACATGCCTGGCGGCACGTCGCCGGGCTGACGATCCTCAACGATTGGAGCGCGCGCGATATCCAGGCGCGTGAGATGAGCGTCGGGCTCGGACCCGCCAAGGGAAAGGACTTCGCGACGTCGATCGGTCCGTCGCTGGTCACCCTCGACGAACTGGCCGACGTGCTCATTGACGATCGTCATCGGTTGGCGGCGACGGTCATGGTTAACGACGAGGTGCTCGCGGAAACGAACGCCGGCGATTTGCACTGGTCGCTGCCGCAGATGATCGCGGTGGCTTCGCGTCAGGTGGAACTCGAGCCGGGCGATGTGATCGGCTTCGGGACGATGGCGCGCGGTTGCTTGCTCGAACTCGGCGAGTCGGTCCACCCCTGGCTGCAACCGGGCGACGAGGTGGTACTCACTGTGGACCGCCTCGGCCGCCTCCGCAATCGGATCGGCGACTAATCGCGGTCGGGGTCTTCATCCTCGTCGTCGCGGTCGTCCGAAGCATCGGCGGGAGGGTCGCCGGCCAGGATGCGGTCGAGCGCGGAACCGCGTGCACGGGGAGCCGATCCGCGGAACCGGTCGATCGGATCCTCCGGCTTCGAAGCACCAGCTGAGTTGAGATCGGTTTCGAGATCGTCGAAGAGCCAGGAAGGGACGTTACGGTCCTCCGGCCGGCGAGTGTCGAACCTCACCGCCTCTTCGATCAGGGTGTCATTCCCCGGCTCCGGAAGTGGTGGTAGTTCGGAGTAATCGGCATGGGCGGGCGGATCCGGGCGCGGCGATGCGGACCGAGTGAAGGGCGACCAACGGGGCGCGGGCGCGGGTTCGATTGGAGTGATCCTGGCTTCTGGTTCGGTATCGGCCTTTTCTTCCACGACCGGTTCAGGTTCTTCATCAGCGGAGGCGTCGTTGGTATTCCGGGCCGGATCGATCGGCCAATCCTTGATGTCTTCCAATTCCGGCTCGAAGAGATCTTCGTCCTGTTCCAGTTCGTCCGGATCCTCCGGCATGTCGAAGTCCGGTTGCTCCGGGTTAACCGCCGGGGCCGATTCATCGTCTTCGGGCGTTTCGTCGGATGCCTCCGGTGATTCAATGGGAGCGACGGGCGCCTGTTCCTCCGGGCGGGTGGTCAGCTTCCGCACATCGGTCGGTTTGGATGGCGCCGGGCGGGGTGACAGGCGAGTAATGACCGCCTGTTCCTGGCTGGAGATCATCTCCATGGCGGCGCGGTACCGGCGGATCGTGTCGTAGGTCCAGGCGCCGACCCCAACGGCAGCCAGCGCCAGCGACATGCCGACCACGATGGTGCCGATGTCGTCGTCTGTCTTGGCGAAGAGGGCGGCGCTGGTGACCATGGCGAGACCGGCCCCGGCGGTGGCAATGGCGGTACCGATCGACGCGAGCGTTTGCTTACGAATTGTCGCCTTGACCGCTTCGAACTCGGGCAGGGTTCGATCCGACGCGTTCGACCCGAAAAGCCACGGGCCGAGATCTCGCAGGCCAAAGCCGGCGAGCATCATCAGGGCGCCGAGACCGAGTCCCACGACGACGAAATCCACACCATCATCCGTGCCGGTGAACGCAAACGCCCTTCGCCGGTGTTATCGCAAACGATCTGACTCTTCGTCCCGGTCCGGGCGCAGATCAGAGGATCGGGCGGCCAGGAGGAGACACAGGGTACGCCGGAGCTTCATCACAGAGTCTCGCTCGGCATACCGTAATAAGGATGCGCAATCAACCGGGAACGCGCAACATGAACGTCCGCCCCCGGGCGACTCCATGACCTTCTTCCCGGCACGGGTCGTCTCGAGGCTGATTCCAGCCAGGGATGGCTCAGTCGAGCGGTCTCGCTGCCAATGAACGTTCACCTCTTGACAGGTGAATGTGTCCGTACTATTCTGTCCGTACAGTCCCGAGGAGCCATCCGTGGCGGAAGCTCCCCGACTGCGCGGAAGAAGGCGTCTGGCTACGCGGGGTAGGTCCGGACGAGATTCCTTTCGCGGAGGATCGTTTCGATTCCGGTGAAGGTGCGCGGGGCATCGATCCGATCGATCGGCGCGATCGGGGGAATTCCGCCGCGCTGGCTTGTCGGGACATCTTCTTGTCCAGGCTCCGGTCGATCCTGGCCCTGGTGGGTTGAGTACCATCAATCACGTCGATTTCACTCCCCAATCCGGCGATCAGCCACACACCTCCTCATATTGGTCCACGACAACGTAGTATGGTCGTGAGCCGATTCCGCCGATCCGCATCGGTGGAACGCGGTTCCCGGTGTTATCAAGCCACTACCCTGCTTGTCCGGTATCGATTCATGATGCAGTTCAGACGGCGCGCCCGGAACGAAACGATCGCCCCTCCCGTGGCCGATGAGGATTCCTCGGAGACCGCTGAATCGATCTTGATCGAGCGCGCGGTCGCGGGTGATCTCACGGCGTTCAATCAAATCGTGGAGCGGTACCAGAGCGCGGTGCTGACGCACTGCACCGCGATTCTGCGCGACCCCTCGCTGGCCGAGGATGTTGCCCAGGAATCGATGGTCAAGGCGTGGCGGAGTATCTCCGGGTTCCGGGGGGAATCGATTCGCTCCTGGTTGATGCGCATCGCCACCAACAGTTGTCTCGATCTGATCCGGCAACGAGCCCGTCAGGCGACTGACTCCCTCGACGCGCAGCTCACCGAGCCGACGCCGATCTGGTCGACCCAATCGCACGATTTTTCGCCGGAGGAACGATCGGAGCAGGCGGAGCTCTCCGACCGCCTCGGTGCGGCGTTGGCCAGGTTGCCCGAAGAGCAGCGTGTCGCTCTGCTGATGAGCGACGCGCTTGGCTACGAGTATCACGAGATCGCCGAGATCACGGATTCGGCCATCGGCACCATCAAATCGAGAATCAGCCGCGGTCGGGCCAGGCTTCGCGCCGAACTCCTGGCCGATGAGCAATCGCGGGAACATTTCGAACGATACGATCGTTCGTAATAGTGACGCCGGGACACGGACAGACCGAAACCCGGCCCACCAGGATCTGAGCGAAATGGTCGGTAACAGGGACCACAATTCGAGCCGATCGGGCGAAATCGAACGGGACAGTTGTCCGGAGTTCGAAACCCTGAGCGTCTATTTCGACAACGAGTTGTCCGAGCCGGAAACGGCATCGGTGCGAAATCACGTTCTGACGTGCGACCGCTGCGCGGTGATCCTGCGCGATTTCGGCATGATCCGTGGCGCGGTGGTGGCCACGACGCCGGTTGTCGCGGCGCGATCACTCGCCATTCATGACGCCCCGGAAAAGAGCGCTCCCACGCCTCTCGCCCCCCGTCGCCCTTCGCCCCTCTACCCGATCTTCACCGCTCTCGCCGCCGTGCTGGTGTTGGCACTGATCGCGGGGAACTTCCTGGCCGCCAACGATGCCGATCCCAACGCGGCGCCGACCGTCTCGGGGGCGGTGATCGTGATCAATGGCACGCCCTTTACCGCCGAGGACAATGACGCTGAGTTCGGCGCCGCCTCCGCGGACGTTATGAATGACGAGGCCGATGAGCCCGCCCGGGATGCGGTGGCCGCGGAAACGCGCGAACCGCTCCTCACCAATTGGAACATCGCCTTGCTGGTCTCGATCGTGATTCTCGCCGCCATCGGCGGGATGTGGGCGCGCGACCGGGATCTGATCCGGCGCTAATTCGCACGCTGCGTTCGAACAGAACATGAGACGGCGGATCGATCGATCCGCCGTTTTCCATTCCTCCCGGCGAAACCGGTCCGGTCTGCGGCGCGTTTTCTAAGGTGACGCAACGGCAATGGTGCCGGCGCGAGTACCATTCGGATGTGGCGGGTGCCCCGTTTCCGGAGCCTACACAGGAGTCAGGATCAATGAAGCGAATTCTCAGTTCGAGCGGAATCATCGGCGTAGCGATGCTCGCGATCGTGGCCCTGGCCGCGCCGATCGCAACCTTCGCCCAGCAAGCCACCCCTGAGCCCGGCGCGGCGTCGGACACCGGACGTTCCATCACCGTCAGCGGTCGCGGCACGATCACCATCGAGCCCGATTCGGTCAGCATCGTGGTCGGGGTCGACGTCTTCGGCGAAACGCTTGTCGAAACCAACCGGGAGGCGGGTGAGCGGATGACCGCGGTGCTGGAGACGGTCACGGCGGCCGGCATTCCGGAAGACAAGGTGCAGACGACCAACTACTCGATCTTCGTCGTCAACGACTGGGACGATCAGGGTCGGCTGCAGGGCGTTTCCGGATACCAGGTGAGCAACCAGGTCCAGATCACGACGGACGACATCGATGGACTCGGCGAGCTGATCGACTCACTGGTGGCGAGCGGCGCCAACACCATCTACAGCATCAACTTCTTCGCGAGTGACGCCAGCGCCGCCCTGAGCCAGGCCCGGGCGATGGCGGTGGCCGACGCGACCAACAAGGCGACCGAACTCGCCGAGGCGGCGAACGTCGAACTGGGCGAGATCGTCGCGATTGTCGAGAGCTCCTTCGGTGGCGGCCCGGTCGCCCGGGAGCAGGCGATGATGGACAGCGCAGCCGGCTACGGCGGCACGCCGATCCAGTCGGGTTCGCTCCAGATCTCGATCGACGTTCAGATTACCTGGTCGATCAGCGGCTGATCCGCGATTCGACCTGGGTCGGAAAAGGAAGCGGGCGTCTCCGGATGGAGGCGCCCGCTTTCGGTTGTGCTTTGATTAGCCGAGATCAGCGAGCAGCCGCGTCAGCGCCCAGGCCGGCACGGCGAAGCTCCAACCCTGAACGAGATCATCCTGTTCCTGCACGATCGAGCCAATGTTGATGCCGACCACGTTGCCGTTCAGGTCGACGATCGGCCCGCCTTCGTTACCCGGATTCGTGGCGGCGTCGTGCTGGATCAGAT
>JADLGF010000336.1 GCA_020849415.1 Thermomicrobiales bacterium | reverse complement strand
GGCTGGTGGCTGCTCGGGAAAACCCCCGCCAAACTCTTCGATCTGCGGCGTGAGCAGGCGTTTGCGCTCGAACCGGGCGACGGCGTCCGCTTCGCTCCGATCGATCGCGCCGCCTTCACCGCCCTGGAGGCGCGGGCCGAGGCCGGCGAACTGGCGCTGACAATCGCGGAGGTGGCGTCATGAGCCACCTCACGATCGAACAACCGGGCCTCTTCACGACGGTGCAGGATCTCGGCCGACCGGGACTGGCCCGCTTCGGGGTGACCCGCGGCGGCGCGATCGATCGCACCGCGCTCATCCTCGGCAACCGGCTGGTCGGGAACGAACCGGGCGACGCCGGCCTTGAGTGCACGCTGGCCGGTCCGGCGATCCGGTTCGAGACGGAGACGATCTTCGCCGTCACCGGCGCGCACCTCGGCGCGACGCTTGACAGCGTTTCGATTCCGCGTTGGCAACCGCTGTGCGCGCCGGCCGGAAGTCTCCTGAGCTTTGCGCCCGCACCGATCGGCGCGGGCGCCCGCGCCTACGTGACGGTGGCGGGCGGTATTGTCACTGAGCCGGCCCTCGGCAGCCGATCGACCGATCTGATCGGCCGATTCGGCGGGGTGGAGGGACGGGTGCTGCAGGCCGGCGATCGCCTGCCGCTCGGCGCTTCGCTGATCGATCCGGCGGTGGTGCTGCGGCGACGGCTCGCCATCGATCCGCCCGAGTACGACCACCGGCTCACGATCCGGGTGGTGCTCGGCCCGCAGGATGATCGCTTCACCGAGGCCGGCATCGCCTCCTTCCTGAACGAGCCGTACCAGGTGACCTCCCGCTCCGATCGCACCGGTATCCGGCTCTCCGGACCGCCGATCGAGCAGACGAACGGCGCCGACCTGATCTCCGAGGGGATTGCCTGGGGCGCGATTCAGGTGCCGGGCGACGGCCAGCCGATCGTGTTGCTGGCGGCTCGTCAGACGGTCGGCGGCTATGTGAAGATCGCCACAGTGATCGGCGCCGATCTCGACCGGCTCGGGCAGGCGCGATCGGGCGATGAACTCCGCTTCACGGCCGTTTCGGTCGAGGAGGCGCGTCAGGCGACCGCGCTCGCCCGGCGCAACCTGGACGATACGGCGATTGTGGAACGAAACCCGGACGAGGTGGGAACGATGAGCGACGCAGCGTTTGGCGATGCGCACGGCTGGACGCCGAACGGGGTGATCCGGGTGATCGACGCTGCCGAGCGGGCCGGCGTCAATTTTCTCCGGCTGGAGATCGAATCGGCCGGCATCTCCCTCGAACTCAACCGCGAGGCGGGGGGAGCAACCGCGGGTTCCGCGGCGACGCTCACCGGCGACACACCCGCTTCCGACGATCAGTTCGCGGCTGTGCTGGCGCCGGTCCTCGGCACCTTCTACCGCCGGCCCGATCCTGATGCGGAACCCTTTGTGGCGGTCGGGCAATCCGTTTCGGAAGGGGATCAGATCGGCCTGATCGAAGTGATGAAGAGTTACCACGAGGTGACCGCCCCGGTGAGCGGCATCGTGACCGAGATCTTGGCAGATGACGGCCATTATGTGGAATACGGCCAACCCCTGGCATCGATCCGGAAGGCGTGAACGAGTCGTTAGTCATGAGGCGTGAGTAGTGAGTAGTGAGTAGTGACGATGGTGCCTAGTCCATAGTTCTCACGACTCACTACTCGCAACTAACGACTCACTCCACGCTACATTCCGTTGCAACTCAATGACGGTTCGTATCGTCTGAATAGTGAGTAACCGGAGGTCGTGGGTCGGCGGTGATCGGCCCACCCGTTCAGGTGGGTTCGTTCGGCCCCGGTTGTCCGGCGCGACACTCGGAGCCGGAGTGCCCATTGCGCGCGGCTCCGGGATCGTCGCTAATCAGAATGGAACGGTCGGCTATAGCGCCGGCCGCTATCGAATGAATCGGACACCAGAATGCCTCGTCTGCCGCTGGAATTGATCGATATCGAAACCTCGCTCGCTCGGCTGCCCGGGTGGGAGCGGGTCTCTGTGGACGGCATCGACCGGATTCAACGCACCTACCTGTTTCCTGATCCGGCTCAAGCGTTCAGCTTCACCCGATCGCTCGGCGAACTGGCCGAGCACTTCGAGCACCACCCCTCGTTGCTGGTGGAACGGAACAGCGTGACGGTCGCCTGGTGGACGTTCACTCTCGGCGCCCTCACCCAAACCGATTTTACGATGGCCGAGCGCACCGATCGCCTCTACGAAGCGATGGCGGTCTGAGGCGTGAGGCATGAGGCGTGAGGAGTCAGGAGCCACGAGTCGGAAAGAAGAATACTGATATCCTCACGCCTCAGTCCTCACGCCTCACGCCTTCATGGCTTAAGCTTCCTTCGACGGTCAGATGCCGTTCCAACTCCTCACGCCTGAGGTCCCACGCCTCATGCCTAACGTCTGGAGTTCCGTATGCAGGGCCAATTCAAAACCCCCGGCGGCAAACTGGTGGTGGTCGATTTTCAGGTGGTCGAGGGGATGCTGCGCGACGTGACCGTGCACGGCGACTTCTTCCTCTTCCCCGATGACGCCTTCCCGGCCTTGGCCGCTGCCCTTGAGGGAACCCCGGCCGGGCTCGATTCCACGCACATCGCGGATCGGGTGCGTCGTGGTCTGCCGGCCGGCGCCGAACTGGTGGGCGCCTCGCCGGAGGCGATCGCCACCGCCATTCAGCGCGGACTCGCGGCCGCGGGAGATCGGGCATGAGCGAGCAACCATTGCCGACCCAGATCACGGCCGATCCGGCGATTTCCGATCGCATCGCCGAGGTGGCCGATCGCTGGCGCGATCATGAGTGGGAGCTCATTCGCTCCACGCCGCTCGCGCCGAACATGAATCTCGCCCTCGATGAGGTGCTCACCAGCGCCGTCGGCCGGGGGGATCGCAAGCCGACCCTCCGCTTCTGGGGGTGGGATCGCCGGGCGGTCATTCTCGGCCGCTTTCAATCGGTCAAGAATGAGGTCAATGTCGAGGCGGCCGCGGCCGAGGGGATCGAGATTGTGCGCCGGATCAGCGGCGGCGGGGCGATGCTCGTGGAGCCGGAGGGCGCGATCACCTGGTCGGTCTACGCGCCGGAATCGCTGATTCGTGGCCTGAGTTTTGCCGAGAGCTACGCCTTTTTCGATGCCTGGGCGGTGCTCGCCCTGCGTAGGCTCGGGCTGGAGGCCTGGTACGCCGGGCTGAACGATATCACCGCCTCGGGCGGCAAGATCGGCGGCGCCGCGCAGGCGCGCCGCTGGAACGCCGTGCTGCACCACGTCACCATGGCCTACGAGATGAACGGCGAATTGCTGAATCGCGTGCTGCGGGTCGGTAAGGAAAAGCTGAGCGACAAGGGTATCCAGAGCGCCGCGAAACGGGTAGGGCCGCTGCGTCAGCAGACTGACATGCCCCGCGAAGCCCTGATCGAGCACTTCATAACGGCCTTCGCCGATCAGGCGCCTCTCGCCGAAAGCACCCTGACCCCCGAAGACATCGTCGCCGCCGAAGAGCTGATTGAAAAGCGCTTCGCCACCGAAGACTGGGTGAACTTCCTGCCGTAGGCGTCGAGCCGACAAGTCGTCAGCCGTCAGGAAGTGCCCGGCTGGTTCTCGGGGAGCTACCCCCGCCAGATTGGGTCGGGATCGACCGTTTCCTTCGCCCACTGCTCGGCTTGCTCGATGACGAGCATCATGGCGGCATCCTGCTTGTCAGGGGGATAGCCGTACTTGCGCAACACTCGTTTGACGGATCGGCGCAAATTCGCGCGGGCAGTCTCCCGGATCGTCCAATCGATCGTGGTGTTCTTGCGAACACTATCGGCGACTTCCCGAGCGATGACCTTCAGCTGATCGTCGCCCATCACTTCCTGGGCGCTCAGATTCGAGCCCAGCGCGTCGTAGAAAGCCAGCTCGTCATCGGTCAGCCCGAGCGTTTCGCCGCGCGCGGCGGCTTCCTTCATCTCGTTGGCGATCTTGATCAGCTCATCGATGATTTCGAGCGTTTCGATGGCGCGGTTATGGTAGCGGTTGATCGATTGCTCAAGCCGCTCGGAAAAGAGGCGCGATTGCGCGACACTCGATTTGCGCCGCGCCTTGATCTCATCGTTGAGCAGCTTCTTCAGCAACTCGACCGCCAGATTCTTCTCCGGCATATCGCGAACTTCGGCGAGAAACGATTCGGAGATGACTGAGATATCGGGCTTGGTCACCCCAACGGCATCGAAAATATCGATCACGCCGCCTGGCGCGATCGCCTTGTCTACCAGTTGCCGGATCGCCAGATCGTAATCCTCGCGCCGCTGCGCTCCACCGCCGCCCAGTTCGGTCAGCTTGCCCTTGATCCACTGAAAAAAGGCGAATTCGAGGGTGATCGTCTTGGCGGCATCGGTGGCGCTGGCAAGTTTGAACGCCTTGTTGAGCGCCGTCGCCTGATCGAGGAATCGCTCCTTGACGTTTCCTTCGCGAATTTCGCGGCCGAGGAGGAAGTCAACGGCCTTGTTCGCGATATCAAGCCGTTCGGCCGGTGTGCCATCGAGAAAGACGCCGTAGTCGAATCCGTGGAAGAACTCGCGGCAGATTTCGAGTTTTTCCAGCAACGCTGCCACCAGCTCATCCACACTGAGCGTTTCGTTTTCGATCGGCTTACCGCTGTAGGGATCATCACGCAAGTAGGCGCGAAGCGCCGCTTTCAGGTTATTGGCGATACCGATGTAATCGACCACCAGCCCGCCTGGCTTGTCCCGAAAAACGCGGTTCACCCGCGCGATCGCCTGCATCAGGCCGTGACCGCGCATCGGCTTGTCGATGTAGATGGTGTGGAGCGATGGGGCATCGAAGCCGGTCAGCCACATATCACGCACGATGGCGATACGGAAGGGATGATCGGGATTCTTGAAATTGGTGGCGAGCCGATCGCGCCGCTCCTTGTTGCGGATATGTTGCTGCCAGTTGAGCGGGTCGCTCGCCGCACCGGTCATGATCACCTTGAGCGCACCGTCATCGTCGGTGGCGCCCGCCCATTCGGGTTTAAGTGCGATCAGGTGATCGTAGAGATCGACGGCGATGCGGCGGCTCATGGTGACGATCATCACCTTGCCGGTGATCGCCTCCTGCCGGCGCTCGATGTGCTGAACCAGATCGGTGGCCACCTGCGCCAGCCTTTTCGGAGTACCGACCACCGCTTCCAGTTGCGTCCACTTCGAGGCGAGTTGATCGCGCTGGCTCTCTTCCTGGCCCTCGGTGATGTCCTCGAATTCTTCGTCGACTGCCTTTGCCTGATCGTCCGGGAGATCGAGCTTGATCAGGCGCGATTCGTAGTAGATCGGCACCGTAGCGCCATCTTGCACCGCCCGCTGCACATCGTAGATATCGATGTAATCGCCGAACACGAGCCGCGTATCGCGATCTTCCAGTTCGAGCGGAGTGCCCGTGAACGCGACGAAGGTGGCGTTCGGCAGGGCATCACGCAGGTGACTGGCGAAGCCACGCACGAACGAACCGGTATTGCCGACCTTCGCGTTGAAACCGTAGTGAGACCGATGCGCCTCATCGGCCATCACGATGATGTTGCGGCGATCGGAGAGCACCGGAAAGCGCTCCTCGCCCTTTTCCGAGAAGAATTTCTGTATGGTGCTGAAGACCACGCCGCCAGCATTCACGCGCAGGAGTTCGCGCAACTGATCGCGGTTGTCGGCCTGGGCCGGGGTTTGACGGAGCAGACCGCTCCCCATGCTGAAGGTGCCGAAGAGTTGATCGTCAAGATCG
>JADLGF010000335.1 GCA_020849415.1 Thermomicrobiales bacterium | reverse complement strand
GTTGGAAAGACGGTCAGACTTTCCCGCGAAGTTGCGCCTTCCGAACCACCGAGAAAGGTACCCATGGCAGTCGAGCCGTTGATCATCGAAATGAGTCGTCCGGGTCGCCGCGGCGTCCGCATTCCGGCCCCGGATGTTCCTGAAACCGCCCTGCCGGCTGACATGCAGCGCTCCGATCTCCACTGGCCGGAAGTCGCCGAGATCGACGTGATTCGTCACTTCACCCGCATCAGCCAGAAGAATCACTCGATCGACACCGGGTTCTATCCGCTCGGCTCCTGCACCATGAAATACAACTCGAAGATCAACGAGGCGGTCGCCCGCTACACCGGCTTCGCGGGGATTCACCCGCTCCAGCCGGTCGAGCAGGTGCAGGGCGCGCTGGAATTGATGTACGAGTTGCAGGCGATGCTGGCCGAAATCTCCGGCTTCCACGCCGTCACCCTGCAACCGGCCGCCGGCGCGCACGGTGAACTGACCGGGGTGCTGGCGATGCGCGCCTTCCACCTCGAGAACGGCGACACCGCCCGCACCAAGATCCTGGTGCCGGACAGCGCCCACGGCACCAACCCCGCCACCGCCGCCATGGCCGGATTCGATGTCGTGACGATCAAGTCTGACGCCCGCGGCAACATCGATATCGACGCGCTGCGCGCGGCGGTCGGTCCGGACACCGCCGGCCTGATGATCACCAATCCGAACACGCTCGGCCTCTGGGACGAAAACATCCTGTCGGCGATCGAGGCGGTTCACGAAGCCGGTGGCCTCGTTTACAACGACGGCGCCAATTTCAACGCCATTCTCGGCATGGTTCGCCCCGGCGATCTCGGGGTCGATATCATGCACTTCAACCTGCACAAGACCTTCTCCACCCCGCATGGCGGCGGCGGTCCCGGCTCCGGTCCGGTCGGCGTCCGCGCCGGGCTCGAGAAGTACCTGCCGGGCCGACTGGTGGTGCGGGAAGCTGACGGTTCCTACAACTGGGAGACCGCCGAAGCGACCATCGGCGAGCTGCACGGCTTCCACGGCAACTTCGGCATGCACGTCCGCGCCTACACCTACATCCGCATGCACGGCGGTGAGGGGCTGCGTCAGGTCAGCGCCGACGCGGTGCTCAGCGCCAATTACCTGATGGCGGAACTTCGCAACGACTTCGATCTTTTCATCGATCGCAGTTGCATGCACGAGTTTGTCTTCAGCGGCAATCGCCAGAAGAAGAACGGCGTCAAGACGCTCGATATGGCCAAGCGGATGCTCGATTTCGGCGTTCACCCGCCGACCACCTACTTCCCGCTGGTCGTGCCGGAAGCGATGATGATCGAGCCGACCGAGACCGAATCGAAGGAAACACTCGACTACTTCATCGGCGTCATGCGCCAGATCGCGCAAGAAGCGCGCGATACGCCCGAGGTGGTCACCGGCGCGCCGCACACCACCGAGTACAAGCGCTTCGACGAAGCCGGCGCCAACCGCGCCCTCAACCTCCGCTGGAAGCCAGCCGAGGCCGAAGCCATCGCCGCCGATTAAGGAGATGGCTGTAGGGGAGGGTCTTGTGCCCTCCCGGTCGCCCGCAGGCGACAAGTGCGACGTGCGGAACGGCCGGTTCCATTGGAAAACTCGATGGTGTCGCAACGAGTTTCTGGCCTTACGGCCAGCGGGAGGGCACAAGACCCTCCCCTACACGGGTTGACGCCGGCCAGTAGAGACATCCATTCAACACGAAAAAGCGCCGCCGGAATCATCCGGCGGCGCTTTTCGAGTTCAGGATCAGACGATGATGTTCAGCAGGCGACCCGGGACGTAGATGATCCGCTTCGGGGTGGCATCGCCGGCGAACTGCTGAACCTTTTCGCTCGCACGGGCGGCGGCGAGTGCCTCCGCCTCGCTGGCGTCGGCCGCCAGGACCAGCTTGTCCCGCAACTTGCCGTTCACCTGCACCGCGATCTCGACAACGTCATCCTTCGTCAACGCTTCGTCGTACGCCGGCCAGCTCTGCTGGTGCACCGAGTACGGCTTGCCGAGCATTTCCCACATCTCTTCGGCCACGTACGGCGTCGAGGGGGCCATCAGCAGGACGAGTGTCTCGATGGCGGCGCGCCACTCCGGCGTGTTGGCCTCTGGGCCATCCTTGCGCTTCGTCAGCTCGTTCACGAACTCGATCAGCCCGGCCACCATCGTGTTGAAGTGGAAACCGGCGATATCCTCCGTGACCCGCGCAATCGTCTTGTGCATCGCCCGAACGACCGCATCGAGATCCGCCGCCGGCGCCGCGCCATCGAACGACTTCTCGCCCGCTTCGGTGACCAGCTGCCAGGCGCGCCGGATGAAGCGCTCCATCCCGACGATACCCCGGCTGTTCCAGGGACCACCGAGTTCCCACGGTCCGAGGAACATCAGGTGCAGCCGCAGCGCGTCAGCGCCGTACTCATGGACAAGTTCGTCCGGGGAGACCTGCGTACCCCGGCTCTTGCTCATCTTGGTCCCCTCTTCCGAGAGGATCATGCCCTGATTACGCAGGCGCAGGAACGGCTCGTTCTGCTCGACCAACCCGAAGTCGCGCAGCACTTTGGTGAAGAAGCGGGCGTAGAGCAGGTGCAGGATGGCGTGCTCGATGCCACCGCTGTAGAGATCGACCGGCGTCCACTTCTTCGCCTGTTCCGGATCGAACGGCGCCTTGTCGTAGCCGGGGCTGGTATAGCGGAACCAATACCACGACGAATCCATGAAGGTGTCGAGCGTGTCGGTCTCGCGACGGGCCGGCCCACCACACTTCGGGCAGGTCGTATTCAGGAACGCCTCGTGACTGATCAGCGGGCTCTGACCGGTCGGCTTGAACTCGGCGTCGTGCGGCAGCAGCACCGGCAGATCCTCGTACGGCACCGGCTGCATGCCGCAGCTGTCGCAGTAAATGATCGGGATCGGCGTGCCCCAGTAGCGCTGGCGCGAAATCAGCCAGTCGCGCAGGCGGTAGGTCACCTCGGCCTTGCCGCGACCCTGCTCCTCCAACCGGGCGATCATCGCCGGAATCGCTTCCGGAACGCGCTGGCCGTTGAATTCCCCCGAGTTCACGACGATGCCAGGGCCTCCGTAGGCCTCGGTCATCGTGTCCGGATCGAGCGGCTCGCCCTCGATCGGCTGCACCGTCAGGCGGATCGGCAGATCGAAGGCGCGGGCGAACTCGAAGTCACGCTGATCGCCGGAGGGAACGGCCATGATCGCGCCGGTGCCATACGTCATCAGCACGTAGTCGGCGATCCAGACCGGGATGCGCTCGTCGGTCAGGGGATTGATGGCGTAGCCGCCGGTGAAGACGCCCGTCTTGGTGCGCTCTTCGTCCGTGGAGAGGCGTTCGATCTCGCTCTTGTACCGCGCGGCCTTGACGTACGCCTCGACCGTCTCCCGCTGCTCATCGGTCGTCAGCTTGGCGACGAGCGGGTGTTCCGGCGCCAGCACCATGAAGGTCGCGCCGTACACGGTGTCGGGTCGCGTGGTAAAGACTTCGAGCGTATCGCCGGTTTCCAGCTGGAAGGCCAGGCGCGCGCCGGTGCTGCGGCCGATCCAGTTTCGCTGCATCGTCTTGACCCGCTCAGGCCAATCGAGCCCGTCGAGTTCGGTCAGCAACTCCTCGGCGTAATCGGTGATCTTGAAGTACCACTGCTCCAGATCGCGCTTGTAGACCTCGGAGCCGCAGCGTTCGCAGATGTTGCCATCCAGCACTTGCTCGTTGGCGAGCACGGTCTGGTCCTGCGGACACCACCAGACGGCGCCATCCTTGCGGTAGGCGATGCCGGCCTCGACCATCTTCAGGAAAATCCACTGGTTCCAGCGGTAGTAATCGGGATCGTAACTGGCCAGCTCGCGCGACCAGTCGATCATCGCCCCCATCAGGTCGTATTGCGTGCGCATCTGGGCGATGTTTTCGATCGTCCAGGGGGCGGGGTGGATGTTGTTCTTGATGGCGGCGTTTTCTGCCGGCAGGCCGAAGGCGTCGAAGCCCATCGGAAAGAGGACGTTAAAACCCTGCATCCGCTTGAAACGGGCGAACGAATCGGGCACCGCGAAGGCGTACCAGTGACCGACGTGCAGGATGCCCGACGGATAGGGGTACATGGTCAGCGAGAACCACTTCGGGCGGGGATCGTCGTCATCCACGCGATAGAGATTCGTTTCCTGCCAGCGCGCGCGCCATTTTGCCTCGGTCGGCGGCGCCTGATAGCGTTCGACCTGCTGGCGTTCGGTGGCCGTGGATTCGCTCATTGCGATTGCTCCTGTTGCTGAACCATGAAAAAACGGCTTTCGCCCCTGCAACAGGGACGAAAAGCCGTTTCGAAGGCGATTCCCGCGGTACCACCCTGGTTGATCGATGCGTGGTGGTGGAGCTGAGGGGACTCGAACCCCTTACCTCAACACTGCCAGTGTTGCGCTCTCCCGGATGAGCTACAGCCCCGCGACGATCGATCCACTCAAACGCCCGGTATCGGGGGCGAACCGGCGACCGCTACTCACCTTCACGGTTGCGGCTCACGAGCGAGTTCGACGCTGGTCCACCGCCTCGCACCAACCGGCGGCTCGCTGAAAAGGCGCGTCTACTACTCTCGTTCACAGCCTCGTATTCGCGGCCGTTTCCGGCTGCGGTTGAAGAGTATACGAAGCCGCTGCCCCGGCGTCAAACCGGTTAGGATGTTTGGGTACGATCGTCCGCTCCGAGGGAAAGCCATGCACCGCACCCACCCCGAACTCGCCCCGATCGGCCGCGAAATCATCGCCCGGTTCGAAACCGTCAACGCCAGTCGCGATCGCGCGCTCAACGAGGGCCGGCAGATCATCCGCCTCGCCGCCAACACCATCCGGGCGATCCACCGGAACGAGCTCGAGGAAGCCGCAGACCGCCTCGCCGAAGCGGAATCGATGCTCCGGGAGTTGGTCGCGCACCTCGAACCCTTTCCCGAAATCTACTGGCAGGGGTACGTCCAGGACGCAATGAAGGAGTACGGCGAGGCGCGAATCGTGCTGGCGATGGTAATCGGCGCGCCGATTCCCCCACCCTCCGATCTCGGGATCGAGGACGCCCCCTGGCTGAACGCGCTGGCCGAAGCCGCCAGCGAGCTGCGCCGGGAACTGCTCGACGCCCTCCGGCTCGGCGCCACCGACCGAGCCGAATCGCTGCTCGCGGTTATGGATGACGCCTACGATCTGCTCGTGACGGTCGATTTCCCCGATGGCATCACCGGCGGCCTGCGTCGCACCACCGATCAGTTCCGCGCCGTACTCGAACGCACCCGCAACGACCTGACGCTGACGATGACCCAGGATCGCCTCGAACGCGCCCTCCGCCAGGCCGAAGCCACGTTCACGCGCGTTCCGTAGTCAGGAACCTGAGTCGGATGGAAAGCCGGTCAAATCGATCGGGGTGCCGGGACCGTACCCACGCTCCGCCAGCCAGTTTGCCGGGACTTCGAGGATGAACCTTACCGGCTCATTTGACACGTACCGGGCGAGTTGATTGTCGGGCACGCCCGGCTCGGGACAGGCATCTTCGGCCGCCCCGACTACTTCCGTGTCGCTCAACCAGATGATGTCGAGGCAGAAGCGCATCTCTTTCATCCAGAAGCTGCGATCCCCCACGTCCGGATAGATGAAGAGCATGCCGGTACCCGGTTCGAGTCCGTCCCGGTAACTCAAGCCGCGTTGACGGAGCAGGCCATCATCCGCGATCTCGACCACGAGGACGTCATCGCCAACGGTGATCGTGGCGTACTCGCGGAGCGAGCCGAGCGTCCAGTCCCACGGCAGCGGTGCGTCTGGTTTTCCTGTTTGCGCGGCGCCTATTGAGAGCAACGCGCCGAACGCGATGACCAGCAAAAACCCGACCGAAACCAGCGTCCGCACCTTCATGGATGATCCTTCTGTTCGGAGTCGAGCCGGTCGGCGGTCGCCGTCAGGAGCGCCACACAGGCATCGACACTCTCCACGGCAGCATCGGCTTGCTCGATGACATCCGGGCGCGCCTCCGGATCGGCCACGCCGATCGCCCAGGTCGAGAGTTCGCGTTCCTCGCGGAGTTGCCGACAGGCGATGAAGCCGTCGATGTCGGTAACGTCATCGCCAAAAAACAGCATCCCCTGCAGTCCGTGCTCATCCACCAGGCGGCGAACGGCGGCGCCCTTGTTGATCGAGATCGGCGGTCGTAATTCGATCACCAGCCGGCCGAAGGTGACCTTCAACCCCAGGGACTCCGCCAACTCGTACGCCCAGGCGGTGAGCCGGGTCTCAGCATGAAGTCGATCCTCCACCAGGCGGTAGTGAATCGAGGCGGAAACGCCCTTGTCCTCCACGAGCGAGCCGGCCAATGTCGAGTCTGCCTCGATCCGGCTGCGGAATTCGGTCAACGCTTCTTTCAGACGCGGCACAACCTCCGCCGCGTCGGGATGAATCGACAGGCCATGATCATCGAGCGTTTCGAGACCGTGATTCCCGACAACCACGATGCCCGGTACGTCCACGAGCGCGGCCGCATCGCGCGCGGCCCGGCCCGAGACTACCGCCACGAGATCGAGGTGTGTCGTCAACCGTAGCAACGCCTCACGAGCGCCCGGAGCGAGCCGGGCCGCTTCGGGAGTCGGAGCGATCGGCGAGAGGGTGCCATCGATGTCGCAAACAACTCCGCGGCGTGGGCAGGCCAGCGCCAGCGCTACGAGCGATTCAGCGGATGGCTTCATTGGCGGCCTCCTGGCGACGCTGACCGGCTACCCGAAGGTGTGCCGGTGCACGGCGCCATCATCGATCGTCACGAAGAGATCGCGAATCTCGCCGAAGTAGTCGAGTCCGACGTGGCAGACCGTGGCGTTTTCAGGAACATCGGCGGGACCGAGCGGCATCGCCTCCGAATTGACCTGGAGCGTGATGCCGATCTCCGGCGTGAGCGGGATATCGTCGGTGTAGCCCGCCTTGATCAAGGCCCGCCAGACGGCGCCGAACCGGAGTTCATTCGGTAAAGGCTCCGCATCCTCCGGATCGAATTCAGCGCCGAAGGCGTTGCCTGAATCGGTTTCGAAGAACGCCTGCTGGCTCGGCGAGTAGAAGGTGCCGCGCCACCGGAACCCGGGTTCGAGAATGCCGCAATTGACGCGAAGCCGGGTGAGAAACGCGTCCGGCTCCCACTCCACGGCACGAGCGTTCAGGTACTCGCGCTGTTTCGTCCATTCGGCGTCGAGAAACTGCAGATCACCAACGCGCAGCTTGCCGTCCGAGCATTTCGTCGCGGCTGGCGGTGCGTCCGGACCGGGCGTCGAATCCTGGGCGAACGCCGCCACCGGCGAGAGCAGCGCGAGAGTAACGAGAAGCAGCGCGAGCCTGATTCGATTGCCTGCGGGATTGAGGAGCATCCGTAATCGCCTGACGAAATCGACCACCCGAACGTGTCAGCAGACATAGTACCCCGGACGGCTGGCGGCGGACCGCCGCCGGACGTTCGCCGCGCCACTTCCACCGGGAACAGCGTCGAAAGTTGGGTATACTAAAGGTCACGGACCGCGTGTTGAACGCGCATCTCTTCATGAGCATACCGATGATGGCCGGCGCCGGTGCAGGCGCCGTTTTGGTGACACGGCTAACGCCGAGCGGTCATCTGGAGCGATGACCCCAGGGAGCGACGAGAACCATGCGGCTATTCAACACGCAGACAGGGCTGGTAGAGCCGCTTACCGCGGTAGACAACCGGGTCGGCATCTATGTCTGCGGCGTAACTCCGTACGACACCACGCACATCGGCCACGCGTTCACCTTCCTGACCTTCGATGTCCTCGTCCGTTACCTTCGTCGCCAGGGACTCGATGTCACGTACGTCCAGAACGTCACCGATATCGACGACGACATCCTGCGCAAGGCCAAAGAGCTCGACATGGGCTGGCTGGAACTTGGGCAGCGGGAAACTGCCCGGTTGCTGGCCGACCTCCGCGATCTCAACGCCGTCGATTTCGATCACTACACCAAGGCCACCGAGCACGTGCCGCAAATGGTCGAGCTGATCGAAGCGTTGATCGCCAACGGCCACGCCTACGAAAGCAACGGCAGCGTCTATTTCTCGGTCGATTCCGATCCCGATTTCGGCAAGCTCAGCCACATTCCGCGCGCCGAAATGCTGCCGATCGCCAACGAACGGGGCAACACCCCGAACGATCCAAACAAGCGCGATCCGCTCGATTTCATCCTCTGGCAGGCCGCCGCGCCGGGCGAACCGACGTGGGAGTCGCCGTGGGGACCGGGGCGACCCGGCTGGCACATCGAGTGCAGCGCCATGAGCACTGCTTACCTCGGCAACACCATCGATATCCACGGCGGGGGTGGCGATCTCGTCTTTCCGCACCACGAGTGTGAAATCGCCCAAACCGAGAAGGCCACGGGCGTTGAGCCGTTCGTGCGTTACTGGATGCACATCGCCATGGTCGAGTATCAGGGCGAGAAAATGAGCAAGTCGCTCGGCAATCTGGTGCTCGCCCGCGATTTGCTCCAGGAATACTCGGCCGATGCTATTCGCCTCTACCTGCACGATCACCACTACCGGACTGCGTGGGAGTTCATGGACGACGAGATGCCTGATTACGAGGCGCTCGCCGACGATCTGCGCGAAGCTGCCGAATTCCCGGGCTACGGTATTGGCGACGAACTCGATGTCACCCTGCAGCGGGAACGCTTCATCAACGCCATGGAGGACGATCTCGATCTTCCGGGCGCGATCGCGGCCCTGAAGGAGATCGCGCAGGTCATTCTCGAAGCACCCGAGGAAGACGGAGTCCGCGACGCCCAGCGCACGTTGCGTGATCTGGCCGATGTCCTTGGCCTGACGCTGGGAGCGTAACCGGGTTCCGGGTTCCGGGTTCCGGTGGCAAGTGTCGAGGATTGGTGGCCCTTATGCTCGAAGCATAAGGCTGGGGACGGAAGTGCCTCCGGCACTGAGTTGGGCGTCACTCAGCCTCAACCCCGAAGGGTTTTCGGCTGACTTAGCCGAGGTTTGTTACCCTTGGAAACAACATCCAACTGCCGCACGGGCAGACCCACGCGGAACCCGGAACCGAATACCCGGAACCGGAGTCCCGCGCGTGCTATAATCGCCGCTGGTCCGCCGACGACCGGCGGCGTTTTATTATGCCTTTCTGCCCAGGACGGCTTTCGCGAGCGCAACCGCGTCAGTGCGATCCCGGGCGGCTCCAGGGGAAGGAGGCCTCGTTGCGCCCGTATGAAATGATGATCGTGCTCGCTCCGGATGTGCCCGAAGACGAACTCGATCCGATGATCGACACCATTGAAAGCTATGTCACCCGTTTCGGTGGCGAAGTGATCGCCATCAATCGCGATTCGCCGTGGGGCCGCCGCCGCCTCGCCTACCCGATCCGCCACGACGGCCGGGATGTGCGTGATGGCTTCTACGCCCTCTACTACTTCGATGTCGAGCCGTCGGCCGTCATCGAGATCGAGCGCGAAATCCGCCTCAACGATCGCATCATCCGCCACATGGTCATCGCGCTCGAGGAGCAGGTGACGATCCTGCCGCCGGCCGAACCGACCGCCGAAGGCGAGACCACTGAAGCGGTAGCGCCCGCGGCCGAAACGACGGCCGACACCGTCGAAACCGCCGCCGAGGCGACCGAAGAGACCGCCGGTGGCGAAGAGGCTCCGGAAGCGGCTGAAGACGAAGCGGCCGCGACCGAGGACGCCGCAACCGAGGAGTAAGCCATGTCCCTTGCGAAAGTCACCCTTGTCGGCAATCTCGGCCGCGATCCGGAAACCCGCTACACGCCGAATGGCCGGATGAACGTTTCGTTCTCCGTCGCCACGAACCGGCGCTGGAGCGATGCCGGCGGCAATCTCCAGGAGAACACCACCTGGTTTCGCATTACCGCCTGGGGCCGGCTCGCGGAAACGCTCGACAAGCTGACGCAGCAGGGGGCGCTGGCCAAGGGTCGCGAGGTCCTGGTCACCGGCAACATCGAACAGCGCGAGTGGACCGGCCAGGATGGCCAAACCCGGTCCAACCTCGAAGTCACCGCGGATGACGTGCGCCTGATCGGCGGACGCGGCGATGGCGGCGGGGAATTCGGCGGCCCGGTCAACCCCGGGCGCGGCGGAGACTTCGGCCAAACGGAAGACAGCGCGATGGATGACGTGCCCTTCTAGGGCCGCCCACCGCAACGGTAACGAAGGAAGCGAATCGTGAGCGATCAGGAAAACACGACGTCAAATGAAGAGCGCGGCCCGCGCGAAGGCCGCCCCTCCCGCTTCGGCGGTCCTCGCAGCGAAGGCGGCGAGGGCGGTGGCGATCGCGGACCCCGGCCCCGCCGCGGCGGCGGCGGCGGTGGCGGACGCTTCGGCTCCCGCCGCAAGGTCTGCGTCTTCTGCGCCGATAACATCGAGGAAGTCGATTACAAGGACATCGCCCGGCTGCGCCGCCACCTTTCGGAGCGCGGCAAGATCGAGCCGCGGCGGAAGCTTGGCACCTGCGCCAAGCACCAGCGCTCGCTGACCGTGGCGATCAAGCGTGCCCGCCACGTCGCCCTGCTCCCCTTCGTTTCGGGCAGCACGCGCGGATAGTCCCGACCGGCGTCCGTTTCGCAGCATGATCGATCGACGCGCCGGCATGTGAGGGCCTGTCCCTCTGGCCGGCGCGCGCGTTTTCGAACGACCCGGGTCTACGTACCGACAATTCTGGAGGAAGCGATCGTATGAGCGACCGCGGTTCCCGTTCTCCCAAAGAACGTGCGAGCAACGAACGAGGCACCAAGGTGCCGAAGGCGCCGGAGACCCGGCAGCGCCGCATTTCGCGGGCCGAACGGGAAGCCAAACGCCAGCGGCAGATTCGCCTCGGGATCGGCATCACCGCCGTGGCGCTGCTCGCAGTCCTCATCGGCTTCGCCACCTGGGATTACGTGATCAAGCCACGGCAAGTGCTTGCCACGGTCGATGGCACCCGAATCCGGCGCGAGGACTACTGGAAATTCCGTAAGTTCGAACTCTATCAGCAGATGGCGCAGTACTCGCAGTTCTCCCAGATGGTGGGCGATCAGCAGCAAGCGCAGCAGTATTCATCGCTGGCGCTGCAAGCCCAGACCCAGATGAACGACGTCTGGGGATCGACCAGCGTCAACGATGCCACGCTGCAGCAGATGATCGATAACATCATCTACGTGCAGAGCCTCGATGATTTCAATTTGACGATTACCGATGAAGAACTGGAACTCTGGACGCTCAATCAGTTCGCGCCCTCGGAAGCGCCGCTGATCGAACCGACCGTCACGCCGACCTTCGTTCCCGAGCGGGCGGCCTGGGCGACGCAAACAACCGAGGCGCTGACCCCGACCGTTGACGTTGCTCCGACGGAATCGGCCGATTCGCTGACCCCCATCGGTGGCGCCTCGCCGAGCGCCGACGAATCGCCCGCGGCGTCGCCCGAAATTGCCGCTACCGAAGTCGCCTCCCCGATCGCGAGTCCGATGGCCTCGCCGGAAATCGGTGGCGCCACGCCGATCGTCGAAGCGTCGCCCGTCGTGACGATGGAACCGACGCCGACCATGTCGGCTGAGCAAGCGAGGACCTCGGCCGAGACCGAATGGCAGAGTTACCAAACGTCCGTGCTCAGCCAGGCCGAGATGTCGGTCGAAGACTACTACCGCCTCTCGGCGCGGCCGCAGCTGGCCCAGCAGAAGATCCAGGCGGTGATCACCGAAGAAATCGGGCAGACGGCGGATCAAATCCACGCCCGGCACATCCTGGTCGCCACCGAAGAACTGGCAAATCAACTCTACAGCGACATCACCGGAGGAGTCGTCGACTTCGTCACGGCGGCGGCGCAATCGTCGACTGACACCTCCACCGCGCCGAACGGCGGCGATCTCGGCTGGTTCTCGCGCGGGGTGATGGTGGCGCCGTTCGAGGAGGTCGCCTTCGCCACCCCGGCCGGATCGATCGCACCGCCGGTGCAATCCCCGTTCGGCTGGCACATCATCGAGGTCCTGGAGACCCAGGACGATCGCGCGCTGACCGACGATCAGATCTCGCAGTTGCAGAGTTCCGCGATGCAGAACTGGTTGACCGAACAGCAACAGCGGCTCTCGATCTCGTCAGTGATGGCGCCGACCCCGACGCCGGCCAGCTCCAGCTTCGTGCCGCCGATCGACGCGCCGCCGGTGCCGACGGAAGCGCCGGTCATCCCGACCGTCGAGTTTGCTACGCCCGAGGCCTCGCCGATCGTGACCGAGGAAGCGACTCCGATCGCCGACACGCAGGCGACTCCGGCGGCCTCGCCGGTCGCCACGGAGCCGGTGGCTCCCGTTGCATCGCCGGTCATGACTGAGGAAGCAACACCGGTCGCCTCGCCGGTCGTGACCGAAGAAGCCGCGCCGGTCGCGTCACCCGTCGTAACTGAAGAGACGACCCCGGTCGCTTCACCTGCCGTGACTGAGGAGGCATCGCCAGTGGCCTCACCCGCCGTGACCCAGCAAGCGACTCCGGTTGCTTCGCCAATCGCGACGCCGCTGGCGACCCCGGTGGCGACGCAGGCCGCGTCCTCCGCGACGGTCGTCGTGGTGGCCACGCCGGCGCCTGATTCGACGCCGGTCACCGGCGTATCGACGCCCGAGGATTGCTACGAGGCGTCGCCCGTCGCTTCGCCGTTTGCCAGCCCGATGGCGTCACCGTACGCTTCGCCGAGTGCGTCGCCCATGGCCACGCCATCCGCCAGCCCGGTGCCCTGCGCGACGCCGTAATCGAGCGGAATTCCGGTAAATCCCCGTCATGAGGCGTCCGAATCCGGGCGCCTCATGCTATCCTCAACGTATCGACCGGGCGCCATATCCCCCTGTTTGGCGTCGCTTCGGCGGTTCGGAGTGTAAGGAAAGCCAGCTATGACCGACCGGGACCCGTACGGCCGGCGTCGCACACCTGACGAACGTGACTACCAATCTCCGGGGTGGGAGGACGAAGCGCCGGGCGGCGATCCGTACGACTATCGCCCGGCGCCCGATCCCCGGCGCGCTCCGGAAGAACCGGTCCGTCGACCCTCAGGATCGAGCGATCCCTTCCTGCCGGCGAACGATCCGTACGCATCGAGTCGCTACCGTCAGCCTGCCGCTCCCTATGGTCAGGGCGATCAGCCGGCGTGGCCCGACCGGCCGTACGCGCCAGGCGCTCAGCAGCCGGTGCGCGAAACCCGCGATCCCTACGGCGCGCCGCCGCCCGATCGCCGCCAGCCAGCCTACGATTACGACGAGTATGGCCAGCCGGAAGACCTCGGCGTCTGGGAAGAAGAGCAGCGCCGCGGATCTCGCCGCCCGCAACGCCAGTACCGACCGGAGGAGTACGACGAGGGCGAGTACCGGCGCCGTCCGGGATTCACCGTGCCGGCGGGCCTGACCTCCGCGATCTCCGGGCAGGATGCCCGGTTGCTCCTCATCATTGTCGGCGCCTTTTTAAGCCTGATCGCGATGGTCGCGGTGGTTGCCCTCCGGGCCGACAGCGTCGGCTGGTTTCCGCTGCACATCAATGCGGCCGGTGAAACCACGCGCTGGGGCAATGAAGCGGCACTCTGGCGGCTCCCCTTCATGGTCGGCATCCTGACGGTGATGAACCTGGTTGCCGGCTTCGTACTCGGTTTGCGCGATCGCAAATTGACCTGGTTGATGGTCGTTTCCCTGCCGGCGCTCCATCTACTCGCCTGGATCGCCCTGATTCTGATCGCCTGGTAGTCTCCGCTCGGTCATACTGTTCCCGGAGTGACGCGAGTTCCGCTCGTTTCAGCGATTCGTGACCGCTGCTGACCAACGAAAGTGAGGCCAC
>JADLGF010000334.1 GCA_020849415.1 Thermomicrobiales bacterium | reverse complement strand
TGCCGAAGCTGGCGGCGACGATCACCGGCGCGAACGCGTTCGGCATGATGTGGCGGAAGATGATGCGGGCGCTGCCGCTGCCGATCGCCTGGGAGGCGATCACGAACTCCCGCTCCCGCAGCGTCAGGAAATTGCCGCGCACCAGCCGGGCGATCGGCGGCCAGCCGAGTCCGCCGATGACGAGCATGACGTTGTAGATGCTGGGTCCGGCCAGCGACACGATCACCATGATCACGATCAGCGAGGGGAAGGCGAGCACCATATCGGCCAGCCGCATGATCAGCGTATCGACCCAGCCCCCGAAGTAGCCGGCCAATCCGCCGAGGACGATGCCGATCGTGGCGTAGATACCCACCGCCACCAGTCCGACCGAAAGCGAGACGCGGCCGCCGTGGGTGAGCCGGCTGAGCACATCGCGGCCGGCATCGTCAGTACCGAGCCAGTGCTGGGATGACGGCGGCTTGCGGTAGGCCGAGAGATCGGTGTGGTACGGATCGTTCGGAATGATCCAGGGCGCCAGCAGCGCCAGCAGTACGATGATCGAGAGGATCACCACCCCGATCATCGCCAGCCGGTGCTGCCGAAAACGAAGCCAGACCGAGGTCGATCGGGTTCGCCGGGTCTCCGGCAGACCGCCGCCGGAAGCCGATGCGAGGGGTGATTCCACGCTCGTCGCCGGGCCGCTCACGAGTACTTGATCCTGGGATCTACCAGCGCGTAGATGAAATCAGCGAGCAGATTGCAGGCGACGATCATGGCCGCGCCGATCAGGGTGATGCCCATGATCACCGGATAATCCCGCCCGAGCACCGCGGTGATGGCCAGCTGACCCATTCCGGGCCAGGCGAAAATCTGCTCCACGATCACGGTGCCGCCGAAAAGGATCGGCAGATCGAGCGCGATCACGGTCACCAGCGGAATCAGCACGTTCCTGAGCGCGTGCCGCAGCATCACCACCCGTTCGCTCAACCCCTTGGCCCGCGCGACCTGGACGTAATCCTGCTTGATGCTTTCAAGCATGCTGGAGCGGGTGTAGCGAATCAGCGGCGCGGCCTGGGCGAGCCCGAGCGCGATGGTCGGAAGCACGAGGTGGCGCAATGAATCGGTGAAGGTGGGTGTTTGCCCGACCGTGTTCATCCCCGCTACGGGTAACCACTGTAATTTGAGCGCGAAGATGTAAATGAGCCCCAACGCGAGGAAAAACGAGGGTACCGATACGGCCCCGAAGCCGAACACGGCGCTGAGATAGTCGATCCAGGAGTACTGCTTGATCGCGGCCAGCACGCCGAGCGGAATGCCGATCACGATCGAGAGCAGCACCACCATCGACATCAGTTTGACCGTCGGCCACACGCGCTCACCGATCAGGTGCGTGACCGGTTGGCCATCGCGGTAGGAGTAGCCGAGGTTGCCCTGCGCCACCTGTCCGAGCCATTTACCGTAGCGCACGTAAACCGGATCGTTCAGCCCCAGCGCCTCCCGGCGCTGATCGACCCAATCGGGACCGAGCGTCGCCATCGACTGCGGGTTGAGCATGGCGGTGACCGGATCACCCGGTGCGAAGTTAAGGAATGCGTACGTGGCGATGCTGATCCCGAAGAGGACCGGAATCGAAATCAGGATCCGACGCAGGAGATAGCGACCCATGGTTCCCCCTGGGCCCGGATCGCGGCACGTTCGATCCGGGCCGGGATCGTTAAGACCGGGGGTGGGAATCTGTTACGATCCCCACCGCCCGTCTCAAGACACGGTCAGGATGTGACCGACCACTCGTCCGCGTTCCAGAGCCGGTTATCGACGTAGCCGGGACCCATGAACCCCTGAACGCGATCGTTGACCGCGAAGAACGAATTTGGCGACCAGAGGAAGATGTTCGGCACATCCTCGTTGAGCATCTTCGCCGCCTCGGTGTAGATCCGCTTCCGCTCCTCGAGATCGTTCGTGCTCCGGCCCTGAACGTAGAGTTCATCGAGCGCCGGATTCGAGTAGCTCGAGTAGTTGGAGCCGGTCGGGGTGATCTGCGACGAATCGTAGAAGAGCGCCGAGATGTTCGGATCGGCGCGGTAGGTGTCGCCGCCGTTCATGAAGGCGTCGAAATCGGGATCGGGTCCGGTGATCCGGGCGATCAGTTCGGCGATGTCCGTTTGCAGCAGTTCGAACTTGATGCCGACATCGTTGATCTGCTGGGCCATGATCTCCGAGACCGATTCCACCGGCGGTACCGCCAGCGCCACGATCGTCTGGTTCGGATCCCAGCCCATCTCGGCGAGGAGCGCCTTCGCCTTGTCCGGATCGTACGGGTACTCGTTCAACCCCTCCGGAATCCCCATCCAGTCAGGACCGAAGATCGGCGAATTGGTGATCTCGCCCTGCCCGCCCAGGATGTTCGCGAGGATCGAGGCGCGATCAATCGCGTACATCATCGCCTGGCGGATGCGCTTGTCGGCCAAGTAGGGGCTGAGGTTGTTGATGACGATGTGCGTCATCATCGGGCTCTGCACGCTGACGACCGAAACCCCCTCCATCCGCTCGACTGTTTCGATCTCATCGACCGGCAGGGGCATGATGTCCAGGTCACCGGTCTGCATTTCGCCGAGCGCCACGTCCGGCGTGCGCACCGGCAGCAGAATGCGATCGAGGTTCGGCGTGCGCACCGTGTAGGTCTCGCTGCGAACGAGTTCGATGTACTGATCCTGGGCCGCCGTCACCAGGTTGTAAGCGCCGCCGCTGACGAAGGGCGGTTGCAGGAAGGTGATGTTGGCCCACTGATCGTCGGGCGTGTCCGCCAGCGCGTGCTCCGGCAGGATGGCGAGCCCCGAGTAGTCGCTGAGGGTCAGCAGGAAGGTCGAATCGGGCGCCTCGAGATTGATGACGACCGTGCGCTCGTCCGGCGTTTCGAGTCCGGAAACGGCATCGGCCGAGCCGCCGGCGAAATCCTTCGCGCCGGTGATCGCCTGAAGCCGGCCCTGCCAAACCGAACCGATCGTGGGCAGCACCGCTTTTTGGAAGGTGAAAACGACATCGGCCGAGGTGAGCGGCTCCCCGTCATTGAAGACGAGCCCTTCGTGCAGAGTGAAGGTGTAGGTCAGGCCGTCGGGCGCGGCGTCGATCGTTTCGGCCAGATCAGGAGTCGGCTGGAGTTGATCGCTGCTCTTGACGAGCGAACCGAAGACGAGCCGTTCGATCTGCTGCTCGTTGCCGGAGGTGGAGAAGAAGGGGTTGAGGGTAACCGGCTGGCGAATCAGCATCTTCACTTCGCCACCGGCGGCGCCGGGCGTGGACTGGGCGTGCGCGAGGGGCCGGGCGACCCCCGAGAGCGCCAGCGTAGCGGCGCCCGCACCGGTGAGCTTCAGGAACGAACGGCGCGAACGGGTGAAGGTGCGGTTCCGGGCGTTCATGATCTTCGAGCCCCCTTTGTTGTTAGCTGCAACCACTCCCATGCAGGAAATTTACAGCAGCCGCATTGTAGCAACCGTCCCAAACCCGTCAACTTGAAAATAACCATGTTGGGCTGACGACCCAGGCGGAGCAGCCAGTCG
>JADLGF010000333.1 GCA_020849415.1 Thermomicrobiales bacterium | reverse complement strand
TCGGGGTCGATCACCCCGCCGCCGCGCACGACGTTATCGATCACGATCAGGCTGCCGGGCCGGGAGAGTCGCAGCGCCGCCTCGAAGTAGGCGACGTTGTTCTGCTTGTCGGCATCGATGAAGCTGAAATCGACCGGCCCGAATCCGTCCGCCTCAAGGTGCGCCAGGGAGTCGACCGCCGGTCCGAGCCGGACTTCGGCCAGCGTCCCGAATCCAGCCCGATCGAGATTGGCGCGCGCCACGTCCGCCGCCGCCGGATCGGTTTCGAGGGTGATCAGCTTGCCATCCGCCGGCAACGCGCGCGCCAGCCAGATCGTGCTGTATCCACCGAGCGTGCCGACCTCCAGAATCGTCCGCGCGCCGATCGATTGCGCCAGCAGGTGCAGCAGCTTTCCCTGCAGCGGTGAAACGTTGATCGCCCGCAGCCCCGCCGCTTCGCTCGTGGCGAGTGCCCTCGCGAGGATTTCGTCGGTGGTGGTGAAGGCTTGCTCGAACCACGCATCGACGTCGTGCCAGACATCCGGTTGCACCCGATTCTCCTCCTGCTGAACCCGTTTCTCTCGACCCAATCATCGCGCCGACTGCGGTCGGCTTCAATTCCGGGCGCGATACACTCGACCGCGATTCTGAAACCGGGTGGGGGTCTCCCGCCCGGAAGGAGGGTACCCATGCCGATCACCGATGCCGAAATCGAACGCTACCTGGCCCGTTACGGCGATGCACTCGCCGCCTTCGACGCCGAAACCTCGGCGAGCCTCTGGGGGCTCCCCGGTAGGATCGTTAGCGACACCGCCGCGATTGCGCTCGATGCGCGCGATCAGATGGTGACGGGGTTGCGCTCTTCCTACCCGTTGTATCAGGCGCTGGGGCTGGGGAGCGTCGGGCACACCGTGCTCGAACGGGCCGATCTCACCGAGCGGATCGTGCGGCTGCGGGTGCGCTGGCATTTCTACGACGTCGATGGCGTCCACATGACCGACAGCGATTACGAGTACGTGCTGCGGGTGGACGAAGACGGGCTGCACGCCTACTGCTCGGTCGGGATCGACGACTTGGTGAAGATCACCGAACTCGCGGAGCGTCGCGGGGTCGATCTGTCCGCGTTCACCTCAAGTGAGTGACGAACGGTTTCCTCCCGATCTGGACGCCTGGGAGGCATGGTCGCCGCAGGAAGTAGCGCGACGGCTGGCCGGTTTCGACGTTCCCTGGTGCGTCGCCGGTGGCTGGGCGCTCGATCTCTTTCTCGGACGCACCACGCGTGAGCACGAAGACCTCGAAATCGCCGTGCCGGCGGCGCTGGCTTTGGAGATCGCGCCGGCGTTCCCGGACTGCGAGTTCTTCGCGGTCGGCTCCGGGCTGGCGTGGCCGTGGCGGCCTGGAATTCCCGACGAAAGTCACCAGACCTGGCTGCGCGAGCGGACGACCGGCCGGTGGCGGCTCGACATCTTCCGCGAGCCGCACGACGGCGATATCTGGATCTGCCGGCGCAACCCGGAGTTCCGCCGCCCGTACGCAGAACTCATTCACCACTCAGCCGAGGGTATTCCCTACGCCGCGCCGGAGGTGATCCTCTTCTTCAAGGCGAAAGCGTGCCGCCCGAAGGACGAAGCCGATTTCGAGCGAGTCATGCCGGCGCTTTCCGCAGAGCAGCGCGAATGGTTGCTGATCGCTCTGGAAGTCACGCACCCTGAGCATCCGTGGGCGAATCGATTGGTGGCGTACCCCGGCACTGAAGTACCGGGCTAAGGACGGAAGTGGCTCCGCCACTTTGTGCGATGTCGCCATCCCCCAAGCGTCGGAGACGCTTCCGTCCTTAGCCTGTGGCTTCGAGCCACAGGACTCTCGCAGTCTGTCCCAGCGTTACACAGCGCCCCGGATCACTTCATCCAGCGGCAGCTTCTCGCCGAGGAAAATCGGCGTGTCGATGGCGGTGTATTCGCGCACCTTGGCGGCGCGAAGGCGTTGGACCATCTTCACGATCGTGCCGGGATCGTCATCCTCGAGCGCAACGATGAACTCCTGGTCGGCGATGCCGAAGGAATTGACTGTATTGGTGAGGATCGAGGGGAATTCGTTGCCCATCCGGCCGTGCTCGATCATCAGATCGCGCCGTTCCTCGAACGGCAGGAGGTACCAGTGCGGGGTTTTCACGAAGGGGTAGACGCTCAGGTAGCGCTTCGCGGCGATTCCCTTCAGGAAGGCCGGTCCGTGATCGGGATCGTACTGGCTCATCGAGGCGACCCCGAGGTAGATGTGCTTGAAGGTGAAGGCGCGGCCGAATTCGGTCTGCTGGAGATCAGTGGCGAGCTTGCGGAAGAGATCGGCCGATTCGCCGACGATCCAGAGAATGATATCGACCCCGGCCGAAAGTCCGGCGGTGGAGTAGGCGCCCCGGACTTCGATCTCCCCGGCGTACGCCTCGATGGCGGCGACCGCTTCGCCGGCGACCTTCGCCGGGTAGTCGCCCCGGCCCATCCGGTTCGACTGGAGGAGCCAGAAGGCGGTGAAGGCGGTGCGCGGCACGGCATCCGCAGCCGGGCGCGGAGAGGGGGAGGTAGTCGGTCGTTCAGCGTGTTGAACCATGGCGAGAGAAATCCTTTCTGTTGCCGGCAATTGTCGCTGATCGATGCCGCGAGGTCTAAGCAAAACCGGTGCATGAACGCCAGAATTGCCCGGTTTGCATAGATTCAACGAGGAACTGCGCGTCGGCTTCCATCCTATGAATATCAGTATCCTGAGAAAGACGCAGTGTCCTGATATTCTTGAGGAATGCACCAGCCATCCTTGTTGACACAGCTACACGCCATTGACCTGAAAGCCCGTGCGATGATCGACGCACGGTTGGCGACGATCGGCCTGACCGGCGCCCAATGGCGCGCGCTCGATGCCGCGCTCGAGGCTCCGGGCAGTTCCAGCGCCGATCTCGCCCGTCGCTGCGGTGTAAGCGCCCAGTCGATGCAGACGATTGTCGCCAACCTGGAGAGGGACGGCCTGCTCGTGCGCCAACCGCACGCGGTTCACGGTCGCGTACTCCAGATTTACGCCTCAAACGCCGGCGAACTCCGTCACGCCGAGGGCGCGGTGGTGGTCTCGGCCATCGAGGAGCAGATGCTTTCGACGTTTGCTCCGGAAGAGCGGACCGACCTCGGGCGTTTGCTCGCGATAATGCTTGGAAGCGTGCGCCGGCGTTGAGCCTGGCGGTGTCCGACGACCGCATAGGCTGAAGCCCACGCCTGAGGACGGAAGCGCCTCCGGCGCTTTTTTGGGGTTTGGTGGTGGCTCACAACCGCGCATAACACCCCCACAAGCGCCGGAGGCGCTTCCGTTCCTAGCCTTATGTTTCAACATAAGGGAATCCGACCAACCCCGAACCCCGAACCTCGTCCGCGGAACCCGGAACCCGGAACCCGGCGTCCCACTTGCACCCATGAACATCATCGCTATACTGTACGTACACCCTGGTCGTTCACTGGTGGCCGGGTCCTGAGACCACTTCCGCGGCGCGTCGAATCATCGTCGCCTGCCCGGGGAACCGGGTTTCGTTCCGCGTCGCGGTGCAGCGCGGCTGAAGTCCGAGAGGAATCGACTGATGCAGGATCAAGCCCCAATCGTCGGCCGCCCCCGAGGCAATGCCTGGCGCGTGTTGCAGGCCGATGGC
>JADLGF010000332.1 GCA_020849415.1 Thermomicrobiales bacterium | reverse complement strand
GTCAGGACGCGAACGTCGGCGTTGCCCGACGCCTCGATCATCTCGACCACCGGCTCCGATTCGTCGATGTCGCCGAGCAGCGTCACCGGAATCAGCGTGGTGTGTCGATCCGCCGACACCATGCGTTCGGCCGGCTCGGTCATGCCGATGCCCTGGAGTTCGTAGTAATTGAAGAGCATGGCGGGATCGGTGTTGACGAGTTCCGGCGTGTCTCGCAGCGATTGCGTGACCGCCGCCACCGTTTCCTGGAAGGCAGGATCGTCCACAGTCAACGTTTCGGAGGTGATGACCACTGTTTCCGTGTACGGGCTGTCGAGTCCCATCCGCTCTTCGAGCAAGTGGAAGCCCTTCATCGATTCGGGTTCGGTGCGGAAGGTGAATTCGGAGGTGAGATCCATGCCCGGATTGGTGACCACCACCAGCGAGAGGATGGTGAGGATGATCCAGAATCCGACCACTCGCCAGGGGTGCGTGCCGCTGGCGCGGGCGAGGCGGGCGATCGAGAATGACATGATCGGAGCTCCTTTGCTTCGAGCCGATCCGCGCCGGTGCAGATCGATAACTCCCGCGTGAACCAAAGCGAACAGTGTTCGCCAGCGCGATCACTGTTATCGTGCGGTTCCAGCCCGCCATTGTCAAGTATCGGGACGCGTGCGCGGATCGGCAATGTATGGACTCACTCGTCTATTGAAGGAGGACGATCCTTGGACAACATTGGCGAGTCGCCCAAAGGCACCATCGTCGTACTCAATCGCGATGTTTTCTTCGGCGCCCGGTTGAAGCAACTGGGGCGCGATCTCGGGTACGCGGTAGAAATCGCTCCGGACGCGTCCGCCTTCCGCTCCCGGCTGAGCGGTGATTCCGTGGTGCTCGGCATCATCGATATTAATGCCCGGCCAGATTGGAGCGTGATCGCCGGCGAATCGGTGGAGACGCGGCGTCCGCCGGTCCTGGCATTCGGTCCGCATCTCGATGTCGAGGGATTGCGCGCGGCGAAGGCGGCCGGAGTGACCCGGGTCGTCTCGAACGGTCAGTTCCACCGCGACGCGGCTGAGTTGATCCGCCGCTACGCGCGTGATTCTGGTCCGGACGCGATTCCTTCAGAGGATGATGAACCCGCCGACCATTGACTTGACGTCAGCGCATTGTCCGCATACAGTGTACGTACACCCGAGATTGGGATGTACGTACACTGTAGTGGGGAGGTGTGGCGTGGCGGCGCCCCTGGAACGTTCCAACATCGTAGCTCGCACCCGGCCGACGCCGGTCAGACGCGTCGAGCGCGTCTACGAAGAGGTCGAGGACGAACGGTTCGAGCCGGTGGCGATCGACGCCGCCGTGGAAATCTTCTTCGGCGATCTGCGCCTCGCGCCCCGCTCGAAGAAGACCTATCGCAATGGCATCGAGAAATTCCTGCGCCACCTGCGGCAGCACGAGGGGATCGACACCGCCGAAGCGCCGATCACCATCCTCACGGCCGATCACATCACCTCGTTCGCCTCGTTGATCGTGCCGGAGGACATCCGCACGCCCGAAGAGGTTTCGCAGATGCGCACCGCCCAGAACAACCTCTCGGCGCTGCGCAAGTTCTGCGCCTATCTGACGGCGTACGATCTCCACCCGAATCTTTCAACCGACCGGCTGCGGGTGCGCATCTCCGCCATGATGCCCCGTTTCACCCCGCCGCCGCCGGACGTCAAGCTCAGCGATCTCGAATCGATCGTTGATTTCGTGCGTCATTCCGAGCCGGAAGAAAAGGGCCATCTGGAGCTCCGGCGCCTCAAGGTGCGGGCGATGGTCTTCTTCCTTTTCCGGACCGGCGTGCGCGTTTCCGAGCTTTGCGCCTTGCGCCGGCGCGACATTTCCCTGGCCGATGGCGTGGCGAATATCTACCGCGCCAAAGGCGGCAAGAGCCGCACCGTGCTCTTCGACGCCGAAACCGCGGAGGCGCTTCAGGCGTATTGGGGATTGCGCGGCGATGAACAACGTGGCGCCGGGTTACTGCCCGCCTTCAGCGGACGGGATAAGATTGGCGATGCCGGTCAGGGCATCAGCCCGCGGACCGTCGAGCACATCGTGGCGCAACTCTGTGAGCAACTCGGCATTGAAAGTGACGTTACCCCCCACTCCTTCCGGCACGGCCTCGCGACCGAAATGGTCCGGCGGCGCGTCCGCGAATCGACCGTGCAAACCCTCCTCGGACACGCCTCCCCCGCCACCACCCGCATCTACATCCACAAAACCGCGATCGACGTGGCCGATGAGTATCAGGATGCGTTCGGGACCTACCAGCCGCCGCGGCGCAAGGCGTCCTGATCTTCCTTCCCGATTGAAACGCCTGGCGGCGCCTGTGCTTCTGGCACTGGCGCTCGCCGGCTGCGGCACCGGATCGGTCGACGAATCCCGTCTCTATCAGGAGAGCGACGCCACCCAGGAATCGCGCGTCGCCTCGGTGCAGCAGACCGTCACCGCCAACATCTTCGCCGGCACCCCGACGGCGGGTCCGACCACAACGCCCCAGCCGGTCCTCTCCAGCCTGCGCATCGCCACTTCGG
>JADLGF010000331.1 GCA_020849415.1 Thermomicrobiales bacterium | reverse complement strand
GACCGATCGGCGCGTTCACGGTCGCCTCCTCAACATCGATCTCACCGTGCCCGAGCGCGATGTACCCCTTCTCGACCGTCCGCGCCTGCCACTGCTCGACCAGGGTCGTGCGCGCCTTGTCGGTCTTGACCACCACCATCAACCCGGAGGTGTCGCGATCGAGCCGGTGGATGATCCCCGGCCGGTTCGTGCCGCCGACGTTGATATCTGGTGCGTGGTGCAGCAACGCGTTGACCAATGTGCCGCTCGGGTGACCCGGCGCCGGGTGCACGACCATTCCGGCCGGTTTGTTCAGCACGATCACATCGGCGTTCTCGAAGATGATGTCGAGGTCGATCGCCTCGGGCTGGAGTTCGACGATCGCCGGCTCCGGCACCTCGAACTGGATCAGCTGCCCGGGCGTGACCTTGAATTTCGCCTTCGGCGCCCGGCCATCGACCAGCACCTTGCCCTGCTCGATCAGTTGCTGCACGAACGACCGGCTCAGACCCGGAGCGTGATCGGCCACGAACTTGTCGAGCCGCACCCCCTTCTCGTCCGGTTCCGGATTGAGGACGTGGATTCCGGTCGCGAGCGATGCGGCTTCCTCGATCACATCGATATCTTCATCTTCGTATTCATCGAAGGCGTCAACGTCGAGATCGATCACCCAGGGTTCTTCGTCGTGGGGGTAGGTCATGGTTTGGTCGCCTCCTCATCGGTGGTTACGTACCCGAAGCGTTCAGAAGCGCACCAGGCGAGCAGGATAACGCCGAAAACGATCGCGGCGTCAGCAAAATTGAATCTCGGCCAGGGCCCGACGGCGATGAAATCGACCACCGCGTTGAAACGAACCCGATCGATCAGGTTTCCGATCGCGCCGCCAACCAGCAGCCCGGCCCCGACCGCCGTCAGCGTGTGCTTCGGCGCCAGTTTCCAGAAGATCACCGCCACCGCGATGAACGCGGTCCCGACGATCGCGGTCGTCAACCGTTCGTTGCCGAGGTTGATCCCGAACGCGATCCCCTTGTTCCGCACGTAGTCGAGCCCGAGGTGCCGTTCGATCACCCAATAGGTCGAGCGCGACCGATCCGGCCCGATGAGCAGATCGATCACGTACTTGGCGAACTGATCGAGCGCCACCACCATCACCGCCATCCAGAAGCCCAGCCGCAAAAGCGATTCCGGTTGGGTCTGGCCAGGTCTTTTTGGGGCGGCTGTCTCCTGCATCGTCATACGCAATCGATGGTACCAGCGTTCACCAAAACCGTGCGTTGTACACAGGGAATCAACACGCAACCCCACCAGTGCCGGAGGCACTTCCGTCCATAGCCTGGCATTTCAATGCCAGGGTCGTACCCGGTCTGGTATTTCGATGCAAAAGAACGCCAGCGATAGGGCTACTTCCGCGCGTGCCGCAGAATCAGCGTCGCTAGTCCGGCCGCCGCGTTGTCCGTCGCCACGCTCCGCGCCCCGGCCGCCATCTCCGCCAGTTGATCCGGACGCTCCAGCAGTTGCACGATCTCCTGATAGAGCCGATCGGGCGAAGCCGACGCCTCCGGGATCATCACCGCGCCCCCCGCCGCCGAGAGAATCAGGGCGTTCCGTTCCTGCTCGTTGCCACCCGCGTGCGCGAGCGGAATCAGGATCGATGGCTTGCCGATGTGCGCCAGCTCCGCCACCGTTCCGGCCCCCGAACGAGCCACGATCAGATCGGCCAGCGCGAAAATACCGGGGAGTTCATCGGTGACGAATTCGCGCGTGACGTACCGGCGCTGCAACTCCGGAGAGAACGTCGCGCGCAAAGCGTTGGCCCGATCGAAGTCAGGATTGTCCTTCTTCGATCCCGTCTGATGGATCACGCAGGCCCGTTCGAGCAGATCGGGCAAACGCGCGAAGATCCGCTCGTTGATCGGACTCGCCCCGAGCGCCCCACCCGTCACGTAGACCACCGGAAGATCGTCCGGCAGTCCGAGCGTGGCCCGGGATGCCGCCGCATCGCCGTCACGCAAGCCCGCGCGGACCGGGTTTCCCGTCACCACCACGTTCGGGTGGATCGCCCGCGCCGCCGCTTCGGATGAGGTAAAGGTGAGCGCCACCAGATCGGCAAATCGCATGTTGATCTTGTTCGCCAAACCGATCGTCGCCGTCTGCTCGTGCATCACCACCGGCGCGATCATGCGCGCCGCGATGACGGTCGGAACGCTGACGTACCCGCCGGTGCTGAACACGACGTCCGGCTTGAACCGGCGCAGCTTGCGCCACGCCTGCGCCGTACCGATCGGAATGAGCAGGCCATCGACAAAGGTGCGAATGTGGACGTATCGACGGAGTTTGCCGGTTCGAATCGGCGTGAATCGTACGCCGGCGCGCTGGGCGGCGGCGCGCTCCGATCCCTTGTGGCTGCCGATCCACAGCACCTCGATCGGTTCCCGCTTCTTCAGTTCTTCCATCACCGCGACCGCCGGCGAAATGTGTCCGCCCGTGCCACCGCCGGCAATTACGATTCTGACTGGTCGTCGTTCACTCACTCGGCGCCCCTCCGCAAAACCGCCCAACGATAGCACGCGCCCGCTAGAGCGCGGCGTCTAGGGCATCGCCGAGGGTGGCGACCCGCACCAGATCGAGCCCTTCGCCGAATCCGGCGCTGCGTCGGCCGAGATTCGCCGGTACGATCGCCCGCGTGAACCCCAGCCGTCGCGCCTCGATCAAGCGGCGTTCGAGGTGATTGACCGAGCGTACTTCGCCCGACAACCCGACCTCACCGATCGCCACCAGCCGCGGATCGACCGCCCGGTCACGGAAACTCGACACCACCGCCAGCGTCACCGCCAGATCAGCCGCCGGCTCTGCGATCTTCAAGCCCCCGACGACATTGGCGTAGATATCCTGTCCTTGCAGCGGCAACCCGACCCGTTTTTGCAGCACCGCCACCAGCAGTTGCAGCCGGTTGGCGTCGAGCCCGTTCGCGCTTCGCTTCGGCAAACCGAACGCGGTTGTCGTTGAAAG
>JADLGF010000330.1 GCA_020849415.1 Thermomicrobiales bacterium | reverse complement strand
TGCGAACGGCCCGGCGTACAGAACCGCCGGGCCTTCTCGTTGTTCGCAAGCGGAAACGATCAGCAGCGATCGTCCCACTCATCCATCAGGTAACGCACCAGGCTGTCCCGGTTGAACCGCATCAGCTGGAGATACGAGTCGACCCGCCCGGCGAACGAATCGGTCAGCAACTCGCCGATTGCGATTCCGGTCTCCGCGACGACCACCTCGAGCAAATCGACCGTGAACTGCGGTTCGGCGAAAACGACGGCAACAAGTTGGATTCGATCGCCGTCGCCGATCTCTGGCATGCCCTGCGCGCCGGCGGAATGACAACCGCGGAGCGCCAGGCCAAGGCTGGCCGCTCCCATGCCAAACGTGCGCCGGTTGATTCGAGACGAACCCACGGAATGAACGACTGAACCCAGAATGTCCCTCCTGGGAAAACGCCCGCTGATGGGACGCTATCTCATCTAAGGCCGAGACTGTTGACGCCTTCTATCTGGTTGTCAAGACTATGTATCAATATTTGCCGTTGGGTCGAGCAAGATCCTTATTCTTTTGCGCTCTGACTTGAACCGGCCGTATCGAGCGGCGCGAAGAACTCAATGCGAAACAGCCCTCTGAATCCGCAATGTATCCAGGCACAAAGCCACTTCATCCCGATGTCTTCCTTCGTCGGGATGAAGAGCCTGGCGAGCGACAGGAGGTGCCTGTAAGTCGAAACTGTGAATCCAAAGCAATATCGTGCATGAATACCCAACAGAGGGCATGCCTGGAAAGAATCGCGGTAAATCCGACTGTTTTCGTCGTCTTTTGTGAGCAGCGTGCGCTACAGACGTATTAACCAAGGCAAAACGATCGAAACGTTGAGTTCAATTAAATGATAGACGCTCCATGGAATGTAGACATCCGTAAAGCGAACATGCCCGGTTTCCGTACCCGAAACTGGCCCGGATCGAGGTCGCCCGCCGAACTGAAATTGGAGCGAAATCAGGGCAAACACAGGGTAGAAAAGCACACACTGAATAGTCAACCATTGATCATTGACGTTCTTGAATCGATCCCCTTACGTTTTGGAAGTCGCAGTATTCGGCGTGCCAGCGCCGGCTGCGGCCATGTGCCACATCACGGTCCCTTCGGGCGGAGGAGATGTCCATTCACCATGGCGGAAACAACCCTGACCGTTAATGGTCAACAACACGTCGTGCCGGTCGACAGCGCCGATCAAACGGTCATGCTGCTTTGGGTGCTCCGGGAAGACATCGGTCTCACCGGCACCAAGTTCGGGTGCGGGCTCGCCGAGTGCGGCGCCTGCTCCGTGCTCTACAAGGGCGAGCCGATTCGCGCCTGCATCACGCCGATCAGCGAAGTGCTCGACGGCGATATCACCACGATCGAGGGCCTTGCCGCCGAAGATGGCACGCTCCACCCCGTGCAGGAGGCCTGGGTCGAGCTTGGTGTGCCGCAGTGCGGCTATTGCCAGAGCGGCCAGATCATCGAGGCGGTCGCGTTCCTCGAAGCCAATCCCGATCCGACCGATGACGAGATACGCGAGGCAATGGCCGGGCACCTCTGTCGCTGCGGCACCTACACGCGCATCTTCAAGGCCATCAAGCACGCGGCCGCGAAGGCCTAGGGGAGGGCAGCCATGGCTATCGAAACCAGCGCCACCAGAACCAGCGCGGTCGAGCGCGCGCTCTTCAGCGATCTCACCCGTCGCCGCTTCTTCAAGGGTGCGGCCGCGGCCGCCGGCCTGGCGGTCGTCTTCCGGACTCCGGGTGTCGCCCAGGAGGCCTCTCCGGCCGCCGATGCCGGTCCGTCGGTCTCGTTCCTTGCCGATCGTTACGCGCCTCCGGGCGGCTTTGCCTTCGGCACATCGACCGATCAGGTGGATGGCTACCTTTCACTCGATGAAAACGGCGTCATCACCTTCAAGACCTCACTGATCGATTTCGGTCAGGGGATCAAGACCGGGTTCATGCAGCTGATCGCCGAGGAGCTTTACACCTCCCTCGACAAGATCGACTCGATCATGGGGCAGACCGACGTCGTGCCGTTCAACATCGGCACCTTCGGCTCGCTCTCGACCCAGCTCGCCGGCCCGGCGCTGCGCGGAGCCGCCGCGAACATGCGCGAGTGGCTGCTCGATCTCGGCGCAGAGGCGCTCGGCGTTGACCGCTCCGAGGTTTCTGCCAAGGGTGGGGCGGTGATCGTCACTGCTGATGAGTCGAAGTCGATCGAGTACGGCGAACTCGCGGGTGGCCAGGCCTCGGCCCGAACCATCGATCCCGAAGTGCCCCTGAAGGATCCCGCCACCTATGAGTTCGTCGGGCAGCCGATTCACCGGGTCGATGCGGTCGCCAAGGTGACCGGCGCCATGCAGTACGGCATCGACGCCAAACTCGACGGCATGGCTTACGGGCGCATCGTGCGTCCGCCGGCGCTCGGCGCGGAACTCGTTTCTATCGACTTCTCGGATGCCGAGAAGGTTCCCGGCTACATCGGCTCGGTGGTTGATGGCAGCTTTGCCGCCATCCTGGCTGAGCGCGTCGAACAGGTGAACGCCGCCCTGACGGCAGTGAAAGCGGAGTGGACCGAGGTCAACACCGGCAACACCTCCGACAACATCCACGATCTCCTGCGCAGCACCGCTGACGCCGGCACGCCGCTAGGCGTCGAGCAGACCGAGGAGGGCGCCACGCCGGAACCGGTGGTGGTGAACGAGATCGTCACGCCGTTGACGGTGACGATCAAGGACCAGTACGTCAATCACGCCGCGATCGAGCCGTTCAATGCGCTCGTCAACGTCACCGACGAAAAGGTCGAGGTCTGGACCTCCACCCAGAGCCCGTTCGAGGTCCAGGCGGGCGTCGCCC
>JADLGF010000329.1 GCA_020849415.1 Thermomicrobiales bacterium | reverse complement strand
TCGGTCCAGGCGAGCGCCGCTCCAATGGAAATCGGTATCACCGAAGCCGTGAACGATCGCACTCGCACCGCGCGCGCCCACAATTGCGCGCGCGTCAGGCCAGGGTCGCTCACCGGCCATCGTTCCAGGGAAGCACGAGCCGTTCGATTGCATCGAGCCCGAGCGTCAGCGCCCAGCCCATCAGGCCGGTCACGATCAACCCGACGTACATCTTCTTGATCGCCAGGGTTTGCCAGCTCTGCCAGATCAGGTGCCCGACCCCGCTCCGCGCCGCCAGGAACTCAGTCCCGACGATCACGATCAGCGAAAAGCCAAGCGCCAGCTTCAGCCCGGTGAAGATCGCCGGCAACGCACCGGGCAGCGCCACGGTCAGGAAGAGCTGCCAGCGGTTCGCCCCGAAGTTCCGGGCGACATCCTGGTAGGTGCGGTCGATCGTCATCACACCGCTCATCGTGTTCAGCACGACCAGGAAGAAGATCGAGAGGGCAACCACCACCATCTTCGAGGCTTCGCCGATGCCGAAGGCGATGATCACCAGCGGCAGGATCGCGATCTTCGGCACCGCGTAGATGGCGGTGGCGATCGGCATGAAGAAGACTCGCACCGGCCAGAAGAGGCCCATAGCCAGCCCGAGGATCACCCCCGGCACCGCGCCGAGCAGGAAGCCGCCAAGAATCCGGATCAGACTCGCCCAGATATCGCCGATCAGATCGCCCTCCACGACCAGATCGCGGGCGGTCTCCCAGAGGCTGGTCGGCGGCGGCCAGAACTTCGGATCAATCCGTTCCGTGCGGGAAAGCAGCTCCCAGAGCAACAGGATCAGCAGCGGCGCGGCGAAGGTGAGGGTGATCTCGATCGCCCGCCGGCTCCGGTGGGTCACCGTCCGCTCTCCCGGCGCGCCCGCACGACTTCGTCGCGAAGGCTGCCCCAAACATGGCTGAATAGCGAGGCGAACTCGGGATCGGAGCGCACTGCCGTCAGCTCGCGCGGCCGTGCGAACGGCACCTCGATCACATCTTTCACGCGGCCCGGGTGCGCCGACATGATCACGATCCGGTCCGCCAGCGTCAGCGATTCATCGATCGAGTGGGTGATGAAGACCACCGTTTTGCCGGTCTGTTCCCAGATGCGCAGCAGTTCTTCCTGGAGCAAGAGGCGGGTCTGCTCATCGAGCGCACCGAACGGTTCGTCCATCAGCAGGAGATCGGGATCGACCGCCAGCGCCCGGGCGATCGCCACCCGCTGCCGCATCCCTTCGGAAAGCTGGTGCGGGAAGGACTCGCCGAACCGGTCGAGCCCGATCACCGTCAGCAACCGGTCGGTGATCTCCCGCCGTTCCTCGCGCCCGGTTCCCTGCAACTTCAGCCCATAGGCGATGTTCTGCCGGACCGTCAGCCAGGGGAAAACCGAGCGCCCCTGGAACACCATCGCGTTCGATGGTTCACCGCTGCCCCGGCCGGTCACGATCAGTTCACCGTCGGAGGGCGTATCGAGCCCGGCCAGCATGCGCAGGAAGGTTGTCTTGCCGCACCCGGAGGGACCGACGATCACGCAGAATTCGCCCGGTTCCACGGTCAGGGTCACGTCATCGAGCGCGGTCACCAAACCGCCTCGGGTGTCGAACTCCTTGCGCACCCCCCGGGCTTCGATGCGCGCCGCCGTCGCGCCCTGGGAACGGGGTTCGAAGGCCATCCGTCCTCGCTCAGGCGTCTGGCCGAGATTCGGAATTGCGTATTCGGAACGATCGCCGGTCATCGTCATCCAGAACTACGGTGTCGGTGTCGCCACTTCCGCCGCGCCGATCAGGCGTAACGCCGCATCGACGAACTGCGTATCCACGAAGGTGGCGGGGTCGATATCCTCGTCGTACTCGAGCAGGTCCTGATCGCGGAAGAAGCTCTGCAACGCACTGATGCTGTTGAGATCGATGTAGCCATTGGCGCTGTACACCGGCTGCACCGACGCCGCCACCAGATCGGCCGGCACGTTCGTGTACTGCTCGATGATCGCCAGATTGGCCGGATCGCTGAACCCGCCGTTCATCAGATCGCGGGACGCCTTCAGGAAGCCGGCCACCAGACCGGTCGCCAGTACCGGATTCGCCGCCGCCCACTCGCTGTTCGCGAAGATCATCGTCGGTTGAATGTTCTGCACGTCGAAATCGCTGGCCAGGCGCACGGCAATACCGTCGCGCTCCGCCTGGGTCGCCAGCGGTTCGCCGACCATCGCCGCGTCGATCGCGCCTGATTGCAGCGCCGCCACCGCGTCCGGGAACGCCAGGGTCTCGACGGTAACGTCGTCCATCGTCAGCCCGCCCGTCGCGAGCGCCGCCGACAGCCAGTACTCGGTCGCGCCACGCGCGTTCACCGAGACTCGCTTGCCTTTCAGGTCGGCCACCGAGGTGATGGCGCCCGATTCACAGGCCGTTTTCGAAATCATCAGGGGCGTCGCCACCGGCGAGCCCTCCTGGTGCCCCGGTGCGATCACCGAGATGGGCAAACCGAAATCGATCGCGTTGAAGAAGGCGGGACCTGTGCCGCCGATACCGGCGTCGAAATCACCGCTCGCCGTCAGCACCACCATGTCGGAGCCACCCGGCAGCGGTTCCAACTGCATGTCGAGCCCGAATTCGGCGAAGTAGCCCTTTTCCTTGGCGATGAAGACCGGCGCGAAGATCAAGGCCGGCACGTAACCCATGGTGACCTGGGTCAATTCGCCCGCCGGCTCGGCGGCCGGTTCGCTTGACTCGGCCTGAACCGGAGCGGCGTCCCGTACCAGCGGTTCGCACGAAAGCGGCGTCGATTGCGCCCGCACCGTCGTGACACTCATCCCCGCTAGTGAAAGTGGGGCGATCATCGCGAAAAGCAGCATTGCCAGCATGAACAGGGAACGGGAGCGCGTCTGCGACATCAATTGACTCCATCCACGGCACGTTCAGCGGAGATCAGCCCCCTTCAGCGAGGCCGATCCAGTATACCCAGCATCG
>JADLGF010000328.1 GCA_020849415.1 Thermomicrobiales bacterium | reverse complement strand
TCCGATCCGTCCACGCTCCGACCGTTGGTGATGGGGAGCCACTACATGGCTTCCACCGGGCATCCGCTGGCGACCGCCGCTGCCGTGCGGGTGCTGGAAGCGGGCGGGAACGCCATCGACGCCGGGGTGGCGGCCGGGCTGGCGCTGAACGTGGTGCAGCCGGAATTCACCAATCTCGGCGGTGTCGCCCCGACCATCCTCTATTCCGCCGAACTGGGCGAGGTGCGCACGATCAGCGGACTGGGTCGCTGGCCGAAAGCCATGACGCCCGGGATTGTGGCGAGTTGGGGTGGGCTGATGCCCGAAGGGGTGAAGCGCTCGGTCGTGCCGGCCGCCGCTGACTCCTGGCTGACCGCGCTCGAACGGTACGGTACCAGGACGCTGGCCGAGGTTTCGGCGCCGGCGATCTCCCTCGCCGCAAACGGTTTTCCCGTCTACGAGATGCTCAACATCACGCTTTCCGCCGCTGCGGCGAAAATGGTGACTTTCCCGAGCACCGCCGCCGTTTTCCTGCCCGAAGGCCGCGCGCCGCGGGTCGGGGAGCGGCTCGTGCAAACCGATCTGGCGCACACGCTCGATCTGCTGGTCGAAGCGGAAGAGGCGAACCGACGGCTCGGACGGGCCGGCGCGATCCGGGCCGCGCGCGATCGCTTCTACAAGGGCGATATCGCCGACCGGATGATTGAGCACGTCCAGGCCGGTGGCGGCTACCTGAGCAAATCCGATCTGGCCGAGTTTCAGGTCGGGCACGAGGCGCCGGTCTCGACGAACTACCGCGGTTACGACGTCTTCGCCTGCGGCCCCTGGTGTCAGGGGCCAGTCGTGCCCGAAACGCTGGCGATCCTGAGCGGCTACGATCTGGCGGCGCTCGGACACAATTCGGCCGAAACGCTCCATCTGATCATCGAGGCGCTGAAAGCCGCCTTCGCCGATCGCGAGCATTACTACGGCGATCCCGATTTCACCGACGTGCCGGTCGAACGCTTGCTGAGTGAGGCGCACGCCGCCGCCTGGCGCGAGCGCATCTCCGCCGATTGCGCCTTCCCCGGAATGCCCGAACCGGGAGCGGTCGACGGCGCGCCGATCGGTGATTTCGAGCGTTCAGCCGCGCGCGATACCAGCTACCTCTGCGTGGTCGATCGGTGGGGTAATGCCTATTCAGCCACCCCGAGCGATGGCGTCGGCACGACGCCCCTCGTGCCGGGTCTCGGTTTCGTCGTCTCCGACCGGGGCGCGCAATCGTGGCTCGATCCGGCGCACCCCTGCGCGGTGGCGCCGTGGCACCGGCCGCGCCTGACCCCAAGTCCGGGCCTGGTAATGAAGGACGGCAAGGTCTACGCACCGTTCGGTACGCCGGGCGGCGATGTGCAGCCGCAGGCGATGGTGCAGTTCATTGTGAATCTGATCGATTTCGGCATGGACGCGCAGGCGGCGGTCGAGGCGGCGCGGGTCGCGACCTACAGTTTCCCCGATTCGTTCTATCCCCACAGCTACGCACCGGGTCAGGCAAAGGTCGAGGGACGGATCGCTTCGGAGGTCATCGAGGCGCTACGGGCAAAAGGTCACCAGATCGAGGTCTGGGGCGATTTCGTGCGCGCGGCCGGCTCCCTCAACGCGATCGTGGTCGATGAAACCGCCAACTCCCTGCACGGCGCCGCCGATCCCCGCCGCACCGGTTACGCAATGGGCTGGTAACGCTCGGAATGCTCGTTGTTCCGCGGACAAGGTTCCGAGTTCCGGGTTAACGACGGACTACGTTCGTACCCGGAACCCGGAACCCGGAACCCGGAACCCGGAACCCGGAACCCGGAACCCCTCACGCCTCCGCCGTGTCCGGCATCCTGCGAGATTTCAGGTCGTCCCGGATCTGGGAGAGGGTTTCGATCCAGGCTGAAAGCTCGCCGATCCGGTCGTCGCCGATGATTTCGATGCTTTTCAGCATTTCCCGGACGAAGAGTTCCTCGACGTAGATGCTGACCTCGCACCCCTTCTCGGTGATCGAAAGGCGCGCGACGCGGCGATCGACCGGATCCTTGATCCGCTCGATGAAACCGTGCTCCTCGAGCCGGGCCAGACTCCGGGTGATTACGCTCGGCTGAATGTCGAAGGTCTGGGAGAGGGCGCGGGGGGTGAGATCGACGCCCGACGCGGGTGCGTAGCGCATCAGGTAGAGGATCGAGAGCTGGCGGAGTCCGACCCGGCCGAACGGCGTTTCGAAATCGCGGATGCTCGACGCCCAGGTTCCGAACCCGGGCAACACCTGCACCATCCGCAGCGCCACTAATCGGCGCGCTGCCTCTTGCTCGTCCCCCATGGAAGGAATCCTCTCGAACCGGCGATCACGACTGGCATCGTTTCCATCCCGATTCTACGCGGTTATTGTCGCGGGGTGATGAACTCAGTCTTCTTCGTTGCGGAATCGGATCGGCTGCGCCGCCGTCCAGTTCGCAAGGAGATCAGCGGGAACCTCGCCGGCCGGCCTGATCTCGCGCGTCACCGTGCCGCCCCAGTCGCTCAGGGTTTGGCGCAGCGATTCCCCGGCCAGCACGCGCTCCGCCCCGATCCCCTCGGGGGTATCGACGAGCAGGATCGGCAAGCCGTCGAGCGGGGCGAGCGGCGGGTTCCAGCCACCGACGATCGGCAGGCAGGCTTCGATGGCGATCACGCCCGAGAGGAGATCGGGGGCGGCCGCCGCCGCGCCCAGCGCCATGATCCCGCCCTGACCGACGCCGACCAGAAACGGCAATTCCGCGTTTCCGGCCGGCTGGCGGTCGATCTCGTCCCAGAGAAAGCGTTCGATCTCGGCCAGATTCTCTCCGAAGAAGATCGGGGAGGGCTGGAGTTCCGGACCGAGGTACCACGTGTAGCCGATAATCTCGCGCGCCGCGAAAACGCCCTTGAAGCTTTCGAGTCCGATCACCCGCCCGTTTGGCGCGGCCGCCAGCCCGTAGCCCCGCACATCCGGCGCGAATTGATTGTGCCGGTGCAGCGTGATGATCCGGGGAGAGGCCGGAACATCCTGAATGCGCGAGTAGATCAACTGGCTGAGCGGCCGAACCATACGAACTCCCGGGTGACGGCTATTGGTCGTTGGCGCTTGGCCGTCAGCCATTTGCCAAAAGCCAATAGCCAATCGCCAACAGCCGCTAGACGGCTTTCTCTTCGGAGGCGACGGCGTGCTTCGCCGCGGTGTAACCCCAGACGTGCGCATTGCCGAGGGTAGCGCCGCCACCCCAGTACGCATCGTAGCCCGGGTTTGCGATGCAGTTGCCGGCGCCGTAAAGGCCATCGACCGCCGTGCCGTTCCAGCGCACGACCTGCGCGTTGACGTTGATCACCGGACCACCGCTCGAATCGACGGCCGCCGGGGTGACCAGCGTCGCGTAGTATGGGCCTTCCGCCGAGATCGGGTACATCGCCACGTTCGGCTGATCAGCCGAGGGGTACTCGATCGTCGGCTCGGCCGCGAACGGGCCGGACGGCACGCCGATGTTGTAATCGGTCGAACCACGCTTGA
>JADLGF010000327.1 GCA_020849415.1 Thermomicrobiales bacterium | reverse complement strand
TTGGCCGTGCTGGCGATCAATTTCGTCGGTGACGGACTGCGCGACGCGCTCGATCCGCGCATGCGGATCGATTGAGCGGGTTCCGCGTTCCGGGTTCCGAGTTCCGGGTAACGAAGAACTTACGCGGAACTCGGAACCCGGAACGCGGAACCAATTACGGAGGGTTTGGGGGAACATGACATCGGTTACGGACTTTTACCGGTCGTACATGTGCTGGGGGATCGAACCGAATCTGGCGGATGACCGGAAACCCGGGCACGTCAAGATCGGCAACGAGGTGCGCATCCTGATCGATGCGCGCTGCACGATCACCAACGACGCCACGGGGGTCAGCGAGGAGTTCTACCTGATCGCGCCCTGCCGCACGGAGTGGATGTACCGCGACACCGAGCTGATCCAGAATCCGAGCGGTGAGTACCGGGTGATCTTCGGCGAGGGGCGTCAGCTCTACGTCGGCAAGAGCATCCACGAGACCGTGCTGCGGCACGGACCGTCGGTGCCGACCAGCGGGTTCAACTACGTCATCTTCAAGATCACCGAGAACGACGCCGAATTGCTGGCGGACGAGGCGGCGATTCTCGACGAGACCGCGAACGGCATCCGCCCGATCATCGCCAAAACCGAGATCGTGAACGACGAGCGCGGGATGCGCGCGACGCTCGAGTACCCGATCCGGACCATGAACTACAACCGCGAGCACAACCGGTTCCAGGTCGATACCGGACCGTTGATCTTCCCCGATCTCGCCGTCGAGGCGGAACACCGGATCGACACCCTGAAGATGGCGCACGCCGTGTTCAACAAGCTCGACTACGTCGAGTTCGTCTGCAAGCAGCCGACGCCGGTGGAGGTCGATGGGCAGACGGTGACGACCATCTATCACTACAGCGATTTCCGGAACGTGAATGCGGTCACCACGTTCTACGCCGCGAACTGACTGTTCTCTCCAGGCAAGCAGGCTCCGTAACGGACTTCCGCAAACTAATGAAGGAAGGCGTCGTGACCAAACCGGTTCGATTCGCACTATTGGGGTTGGGGCAGCCCCACATGGAGCCGTACACCGAAACGCTGCTCCACCTGCCCGAGACCGAAGTGGTGGCGGCCTACGATTGGCCGATGCAAGCCCGGCCCCAAACGCTGCCCGAATCGCTGGCCGGCATGCCGATCTACACCGATGTCGAAGCGCTGCTGGACGAGGTGAAGCCCGAGGCAGTGCTGGTCTGCCTCCCCGGCAAGCTGGTGCCGGGTATCGTGGAACTGGCGGCGGCGCGCGGCATTCACGTCATGGCGGAGAAGCCGTGCGCGGTCTCGGCTGCGGCCTGGTTGCCAGCGCAACGGGCGATCGAGGCGAGCGGCATCCAGTTCGCCACCGGTTACGTGCGCCACTTTTCGCCCGCCTTCGTGATGATGCGGCAGCTGGTGGCGGAAGGGATCATCGGCGACCTGCTCGCGGCCGAGACGAGCTTCCTGACCTCGACCGTGAAATCGCGCAATCCGAACCACTGGTTCTTCATGAAGGAGATGAACGGTGGCGGCATCCTGAGCTGGCTCGGTTGCCACTTCATCGATGTCTTCCGCTTCGTGTCGGGCGCCGAAGCGGTGGAAGTGAGCGCGATGCTGGAGACGCGCTCACCCTTCGATATCGACGTTGAGGATTTTGCGTCGCTCTCGATCCGCTACGACAACCGCATGATCGCCACCCTTCACACCGGCTATGTTGGGGGCAACCGGCTCGACATCGGATTCCAGGGATCGCTCGGCAGCTTTCGCATTTCCAACAATGAGTTCGAATTGCAGGTTACCTCCAGCCACCCGAGCTGGGCGACCGCCCCGAGCCGCACCTTCACCTTCGACAAGGGCACGCCGCCGCCGGGCTACGCCGGCGCGATCGGGGTCGAAACGATCCAGCGCTTCATCAACGCCTTCCGGGCGGGCGGGCCTCCCGCCTTCATGCCGGATGACGCCCTGCGCGTGCTGGAAGTGATCGACGCCGCGCACCAGTCGTCAGCCGAGGGCCGGGCGATCAAGATCGACCATCAGGGGAGTTGAGGGTGAAGGAGATCAGCGACCTGCTGCGGCGTGATCAGCCGGTGAAGTGGCTCTTCGCCGGCGACAGCATCACGCACGGCGCGTATCACACGATCGGCTGGCGCGATTTCACCGAGCTCTTTTCGGAGCGGCTCCGCTGGGAGCTACGCCGTCCCCGCGATATCGTGATCAAAACCGGCATCAGCGGCTGGAAGATCACCGATCTGGCGAACGACCTCGATTGGAACGTTCTCCAGTTCGACGCCGATATCGTGGTGATGAAATTCGGCATGAATGATTGCACGCTCGGCGATGATGGCCTCGAGACATTCCGCTCCACCTACATCGCCACGATCGAGGCGATCCGGGCCGGTGGAGCGCAGGTGGTGCTGCAGACGCCGAATCCGGTGCTGGAGTACGCCGGCGCTCCTCGCACCGACTGGCTGGCGGCGTATCGCGCCGCCGTCCTCGAAATCTCCGCAACCTGCCGCGTACCATTGATCGATCATTACGATCGGTGGAGTTCATGCGAAACGTACGGCACCCTGCAACATTGGCTGGTAGACGGGTTTCACCCGAATGAATATGGCCACCGGGCGCTCGCCCAGGGAATCTTCGAAGCGCTGGAGATTTGGGATCCGGCTGGATCGATGACCTGCCAACTCCCGATCCCCAGGTTGCCGGGATGAGCGACGGCCACGCGTAAGTGAGCAATGATGATGACGACCGCACCTGAATCCGATGCCACCCCAACCACCGGCGCCCGCGAGGATGGCGCGCCCGCCGCGAGCTTCAGCCTGACCCCGATCGACGCTCGCAAGCGGGCCGAGCAGGTGCGCGACAGCCTGCTGCAGTTGATTCGCGAGGGTCAGCTCAAGCACGGCGACAAGCTCCCGACCGAGCCGCAGCTTTCCGCCATGTTCGGGGTCGGACGCTCCTCGGTGCGGGAAGCGGTGCAATCGTTGGTCGGGCTCGGCATCATCGAAATGCGTCGCGGTCGCGGCGCCTTCGTCAGCCGGGTTTCGCTGAACGATCTGGTGCGGATGGTCGATGGTGCGGTGCGGCTGGAATACGGCGCCGCGCTGCAACTGCACGAAGTGCGCGCCATGATCGAGATCACCGGCGCCCGGCTCGCAGCCACCCGCCGGACCGATGAGGACCTCGCCGCGATGCGGGCGGCGATCGAGGAATACGGCGGTTACCCGGTCGATGCGCCGAATGAAGCGCTGGTCTCGAGCGACCTCGCTTTCCACCGGGCGGTGATCCGGGCGGCGCACAACGAAATGCTCAATCAGCTCCTCGGCTCGATCTCCGGCCTGCTGCGCCAGCACCGCCGCCAGTATGCCGCCGCCAACGAACCGGCCCTGCGCTCCGATGTGGTGGGCAATCACGAGTCGATCTACGAAGCGATCGAACGGGGCGATGCCCGCCTCGCCGCCTCCCGCATGCAGCGCCACATGCGCACCATCTGGGCGCAGATCGAGGCGCTGGCGATCCATGAGGACGATGCCCTTCTCGGCGGCCAATCGTATCTCCCGATGTACGACGAGGACGATGAGTAGGATTCGGACTCGCGAGCCGATTCCGCCGACGTAGAACCTGAAACTAGCGTCGGCAGTAACTGTCCGTCCGAACCTGCCAGCCCATTGCGCCAAGGAGCCAAAGGTGCCTTTCCCGTCTGAAGATTTGCCACTATCGCACCACCTCTTTAGCCGTCGCAACGTGATTCTCGCCACAGCCAGCCTGGCGGCGACACTTGGCGTTTCCCGAATACGTGCCGGTGCTCAATCCGAATTCACCTATGACGACAAGACCCTGGGCGGGCAGGAGGACGACCGCAGTGGACGCCCGAACGATGAGGACAATCCGGCGTCCACGAATGGAGGCTCGGGTGAAAAGGGGGCATTGCTCCTTCAAGCCTGGATGATGGGGGAGCTCACCGGCACAATACCCGTCGATCCAACCTGGATCCCGTTCATCTCCCAAGTCGGCAACTATGCCTTCTACACCCCCGGCGATTGGGCCATTTCGGAGAGCGGAGATCCGACTCCCGCCGACTTCAGCGACGGCGTCATCACGTCCACCCAGGCGATCGCTCCGGACCAGCGAGCTGCGTTTTACGTCTATGATGTGGCCCTGCTGCCGTTCGAATACGCCCTGGAGGATTTCGTCGCGGAGACGCTCCGCAACCTGGCGGGTGGCGATGACTTCGAAATCATCACGCAGCAAGGGCGCGAGTTCTGGGATAACGGCATTGGTTTGAGCGTTGCGGCCAGGTCTGACGATGGCATCGCAGCGCTGCAGGTGTTCCGTGCGCAACTGCCTGACCAGTCCACCGGCGGTATCCTCACCAGCTTTGCCACGACTATCCAGATTGGTCCAGCCGAGGAGTTCGACGAACTCGTGGAGACAACGTTTCTCCCGATGCTCTCCAACCTGCAGCGCTTTGGCCCCGGCGGCGACGGCGACGATCCCACACCCACCCCTACGCCGATCGGAGGCTGACCTGGCGTAATTCTCCGTGCCACGCCGGGGCAGGAAACATCCACTCCGGGCAGTGAACGACCATCGAGGAGCGATCGAGCATGGCAACAGGACGCCTGGCCGGGAAAACCGCACTGGTAACCGGCAGCACCCGC
>JADLGF010000326.1 GCA_020849415.1 Thermomicrobiales bacterium | reverse complement strand
GCGGCGAAAGGGCAGATCGGTCCGGGTTGTGATCCAGGCGAGGGGGACGGCGATCAGCGTCGAGCCGATGGCGACGCCGATCGCCAGCTTGGCGGTGTTCCAGGCGATGAGCGCGGTCCGTTCCCGCCAGACCAGATGCCAGACGCTGCCATCGGCCTCACTCGCCCGGATCCCAAGGTAAACGATCGGCCCGAGCATCAGCACCGCGACCGCCACGGCCGGCAGGATCAGCCAAAACGGCGGCCACCCCTGGTTCCGCCCGGCCGCCATCACGAAGCCTGACCCGACCGAGTGTCTGTAGGGGAGGGTCTTGTGCCCTCCCGGTCGCCCGCAGGCGACGACTGCGTTGCGGAGCCCCCAAGGTCATTGAAACCTGCCCAGCAGCGAACCATATTCCTCGCCCTGCGGGGCGAGCGGGAGGGCACAAGACCCTCCCCTACACGTCCTCGCGTTTGTCGGCTGCCTCTTCGCACAGAATCGCTCGCGTTAGATAAGGCCGACCTCGGTTAGCATCATCAGCGTGCCTTCGAGATCGGCCAGGTTGGTCAAATCGAATTCCGGCGTCTCGAGCGTGCTCAGCGGCGGAAGGACATCGACCGCGTCCACTCCCGCCGCCAGCGGGTACTCGAGCGTCTCTTCGGCGAAATAGGTTTGCGCTTCCTCGCTGAGCAGGAAGTCGAGCACCGCCAGCGCCTGCTCTTCCTGCCCGCTGCCGGCAATCACACCAGCGCCGCCGACATTCACCAGCCCACCGATATCGCCATCCGGGAAGTAGAAGTTCTCGACCGGAATGTCCGGGTCCTCTTCCCGAGCCTCGAAGACGTAGTAGTGATTGACCATGCCAATCGCGACTTCCTGCTTCGACACGGCCTCGATCTGGGGGCCGTTGTCATCGAAGGAAATCGTCCCCTTCTCCTGCAGCTTCGTGAGCCAATCGCGGGCTGCATCGTCGCCGTACTGCACGCGCAGCGCGGTCACGAACGACTGGAAGGGGGCGTTGGTCGGCGCCCAGGCCACCGGAGCGGCGAAATCAGCGTCCGGTAGATCGATGATGTGCGGTGGAATCGTGGCGGGGTCGGTCAGCTCCGGGTTGTAGAGCAGCACACGCACCCGACCCGAGGTCCCAACCCAGACGTTCTCCGGCGACTTGAATTTGGGATCGACCCGATCGGTGATCGAAGCGGGCAATTCGGCGAAGCGGCCCGCCCGCGCGAGTGCGCCGAGGGCGCCCGCATCCTGGCAGAAGTAGAGGCCGGCCGGTGTGTTGTCGCCTTCTTCGAGAATCTGGGCCGCCAGTTCCGCTGTGTTGCCGAAACGGACGTCGAGTTCGATCCCGGTGCGCTCGGCGATGATCGGCATCAGTGGGCTGACCAACCGCTGGTTGCGTCCACAGTAGAGCACCAGGCTGCCACCGACCGGCTCCGGGGTCGACTGCTTCGCCTGGCTGTAGTGAACGCCCTTGTGCAGCGAAAGCGCGGCCGCGCCCGCCGCCATCGATCGTGTGAATGCGCGCCGATTGATCATTCCCGGTCTGCCTTTCAAAAAACGGCTCTCCGCTCGCACGGAATGATTGGCATCCTAATGGATGCCACATGCTGTGGCAATCGAATTCTTACCGAAACCCTAGGCTATGCGTGAATCGGTCTACGCCGGATCGCCCTGCTCCAGCCAGATGACCTCGTCCGGAGTCAGGCGCACGCCGACCGCGGCTGCGTTTTCGGCGAATTCGGCCGGGGTCCGGCATCCGGTCAGCGCGAAGACATTGACCGGGGTGCTGAGCACGTAGGCGAGCGCGATCTGCGCGAGCGTCAGGCCGTAGCGCTCACCAAGAACGGCGACCCGATCGAGAATCGCGAAGTTCGATTCCTGCCCATAGCTCTCGGCGCAGTTGCGCTCGTAGTAATCGGTGAATGAATCGAGATTGTCCCGGCGGAACCGGCCCGAAAACCAGCCGCCTGCCAGGCTCGACCAAGGAATCACCGGCATGCCCGATTCGGCGTACCACTCGCGCGCCGGCTTCCCGGCCGCGCCGCTGATTGAAACGCATTCCGGCCAGGGGGGCTGCACCCAGGTCGCGAGGCTGAAATTCGGGCTACTGGCGGCGAAGGCGGGCAAACCGTGCTCGGCCGCGTAGGCGTTGGCTTCGGCGATCCGCTCATGACTCCAGTTCGAGCCCCCGTAGCCGCCGATCTTGCCCTCGCGCTGGTGCTGCGCCAGGCGCTCGACGATCGGCCCAACCGGCACCGCCGGATCGTCGCGGTGGAGCAGGTAGAGATCGATGAAATCGAATCCGAACGCCGTCAATGACGTCTCCAGATCGTCGGTGATGTCTTCCGGGGTCACGCGCCGCCGTTCCGGGCTGTGATGGGCACCCTTGCCGAGCACCGCGATTCGGTCGCGCACGCCGCGACTGGCCACCCACTCGCCGAAGAGTTCCTCGCGCCCACCTCCGTAGTGACGGGCGGTATCGAACATCGTGCCACCCGATTCGAGCACTCCATCGAGCAGCGCGAAGCTGCGCTCGCGGTCGTTGGCATCGAGCGGCACGGTGCCCTGCACCAACCGGGAAACGGGAATCGAAACGCCGGGAATGGAACCGTATTCCATGGTTACTCCATCGGGTACTTGAGGCCCCATTGGGCGCGAATCGCGTCGAGCGTTTCCATCAATGCCAGCGTTTCCGCGTGCGGCGTGACCGGGCTTTCGATCGCTCCGGTCCGCAGGCAGCGCATCGCCTCGGCCGCTTCGTAGTTGTAGCCGTTGCCCACCATCGGCGCCTCGATCACCTGCTCGGCGTGACCGGCGCGGCGCAGCGTCATCCGTTCGCCCTTCCACCAACTGGAATGGATGTGGATCGACCCGCCCGTGCCGACGATCGTCGCTTCGTGCGGCGTGTCGACCTGGACGGAGCAATTCAGCTGCGCCATTTCGCCGCCGTCATAGCCGAAGGTGATCGCCGCCAGTTCATCGACGCCGGT
>JADLGF010000325.1 GCA_020849415.1 Thermomicrobiales bacterium | reverse complement strand
GGGGAACGGTCAGGCCGAGTTGGTCGAGGTGCTGGCCGGACTCCGCTCGCCCGATTCCGGACAGGTACTGCTCAAAGGAGCGGATGTGACGGCCACCGGGCCAAATCAACGCCGCGCTGAGGGCATGAGCTACATTCCCGAAGACCGGCACGAGCGCGGCCTCGTGCTCCCATTCTCGCTGACCGAAAACATGCTGCTCGGCAACCTCGAGGCCGGACCGCCCTTCACCCGCGGCGGCGCGATCGATTATCGCCACGCTGAGGAGGTCACCCGCCAGGGCATGGCGACCTTCGATGTCCGCGCGCCAGGCCCCGAGGTGGCGGCGAAATCGCTCTCAGGCGGCAATCAACAGAAGCTGATCATCGCCCGCGAACTCCACCGTGGACCCGATGTGCTCCTTGCCACGCAACCGACGCGGGGGCTCGATGTCGGCGCGATCGAATTTGTCCACAAGCAGCTGGTGCACGAACGCGATCTCGGCAAGGGCGTGTTGCTCGTCTCGTTCGATCTCGACGAAATCCTCGATCTCTCCGACCGGATCCTCGTGATCTACCACGGGCAGATCACCGGCGAGTTCCTGAGCGGCGCGGTGACGCGCGCCGAGCTCGGACTCCGCATGGGCGGGCGGACGGCCGATGAATCGAGCCATGCCCATGTCTGAGCGACAGAGCTGGTGGCGCGGGGCGATATCGCCGATCGTCTCCTCTACGATCGCCGTGTTGGCGGCACTGATCGTCGGCGGCATCGTGATCGCGGCGACCGGCTCCGATCCGATCGAGGCCTACCGGGCGATGTTCCGGGGCGCGTTCGGCAGCCGCCGGCAGATCGGGGAGACGCTCGTTTCGGCGACACCGCTGATCCTCGGCGGACTCGCCTTCGCCATCGCCGCCCGGGCCGGCATGTTCAACATCGGAATCGAGGGTCAACTCGTGATGGGCGCCTTCGCGGCCGGGGTGATCGGGACGTACGATCTCGGACCTCGCCCGGTCGGCCTGGTGATCGCGCTGGCGGCCGGGGTGATCGCCGGCGGCATCTGGGGCATGATCCCGGGTTTACTGAAGGCCTTTTCCGGCGCGCACGAGGTGATCACCACGATCATGCTCAATTACCTCGCGCTGCGGATGGTTTCGTACGCGGTCAACAATGTCGATTGGCTGCCGGTCAATCCGCCGTTGCAGGCGACCGATCCGGTACTTCCCGCCAACAAGCTGCCGATCCTGCTCGATGGCACTCGTCTGCACGCCGGGATCATCGTCGCCATTGTGGCAGCGATCGTTCTCTGGTGGATTCTCTTCCGCAGCGTCTACGGGTACAAGGTGCGCACGGTCGGGCTCAGTCCCGGCGCCGCGAAATTCTCCGGCATTCCCTGGAAACGGACGATCGTGATCGCGATGGTCCTCTCCGGCATCTTCGCCGGATTGGGTGGGGCGAGTGAAACGCTCGGCTTGCAGGGGCGCTTCTACAATGTCTCGCCTGGCTACGGGTTCACCGCGATCGCGGTCGGGCTGGTCGGGCGGAATCATCCGATCGGGGTGATCGCGGCCGGCCTCCTCTTCGGCGTGCTTCGTGCCGGCGCCACCCAGATGCAGAACAGCGCCGATGTCTCCAAAGAGATCGTGCAGGTGCTGCAGGGGCTGGTGATCCTGGCGGTGGCGGCTTCGGCCTACGTGGCAATGATGCGCCAGCGTCGCGCGGCGGCGAAGGCGGCGGTCTCCTCGGCGCCGGAGCAGGGGGTGGAGGCGTGACCGATCTCTTCACCGTCGCCCTCCTGACCGCCACGGTCCGGATGACCGCGCCGCTCCTCTTCGCGGCGATGGGCGGGTTGCTCTCCGAGCGCTCCGGCATCATGAACATCGCGCTCGAAGGCTTCATGCTGATCGGGGCGTTCGTGGCGGTGGTCGGCACCTGGTACACCGGGTCGCCCTGGTTCGGGCTGCTCTGCGCGATCGTCGCCGGCGGCGCGGGCGCGGCGATCCACGCCTTCTGGACGATCACCCTTAAGGCCGATCAGATCGTCACCGGCGCGGCGCTGACGCTGCTGGGCGCCGGCATTCCGGCCTTTCTGATCAAGCGCATCTTCGATCAAACCGGCGGCACCCCGTCGGTGGAGCGGTTGCCGACGCTCGGCGGGCACATGAACATCCTGGCGCCGGTCGCCTTCATGCTGGTGCCGCTGGTTCACTACTTCCTGTTCTATACGAAGCCGGGGCTGCGCCTGATGAGCGCCGGCGAGAACCCGAAAGCGGCCGAGAGTGTCGGCATTCCGGTGTCGCTCTACCGCTATTGCGCGGTGATCGCCAGCGGCATGCTCTCCGGTACGGCGGGGGCGTACCTTTCGATTGGCGATCTGTCGCAGTTCACGATCGGCATGACGCAAGGGCGCGGCTACATCGCGCTGGCGGCGGTGATCTTCGGCAACTGGAGCCCGTTCGGCGCGGCGGCGGCGGCGCTGCTGTTCGGCTTCGCCCAGGCGTTCAACCTGCAGGCGCAGGCGCAAGGCATGTTCTCGAAAGACCTTCTCAGCGCCCTGCCGTACCTCGTCACCCTGATCGCGCTCACGGGCGTGGTCCGCAACCTCCGCTCCCCGGCCGGCCTCGGCAAACACGCCACGGACTGACGTCGGCGTTCCGAGTTCCCGGTTCCGCGTTCATGGAATCACCCCGTATGGGAGATAATGTAGGCGGAACGAGTGAAGCGGGTGAGATTTGGCCATGATCTCTGAGATTGAAACGAAACGAACGGAAATCATCGAGCTCTGCGAACGATACGGAGTCCTGCGCCTGGGGCTCTTCGGCTCAGCCGCACGCGACGATTTTAAGTCGAATTCAAGTGACCTCGATTTTTTGGTGCTTTTCGATCGCCGGGATGAACCTGGTTACGTCTACCGTTATCTCGGATTGGCCGAGGCGCTCGAAGCTCTTTTCGGCCGTGATGTTGATCTGGTAACCGAGTACTCCGCACAATCACCTTGGTTTCGTACCGCCATCGAACGTGATTTGGTGTCCATTTATGAACGACCAGGCAAAGCAACGGCTGCGTGACGCCCTCGCTGCGGCAGAGGCGATCTCCGAATTCCTTGGCGATACAGCAGTTGAGGGATATCGGACGAATTTCGGTTTGCGTTTGCAGATCGAACGTCTTCTGGAGATCGTGGGCGAAGCACTCAATCAGGCACGAGCAGCCGACCCCGAGATTCAGACCAGTGGATTGATTCCCGAGCTGCATGCCGTGGTTGGCATGCGTAACCGCATCGTTCACGGTTACGATCGTATCGATGATGAACTCATCTGGCTGGTCGCCAACTTCAACATTCCGATTCTTCGGGATCAACTGCGCGACATGCTTGACTGACGCTGGATTGTCCGTGCAAAGGAGATGACCATGGAAGGCTTGGGCCTGACTGCCACCGATGAAGAGCGTAGCCAACTGCTCAAGGACGCGAAGACGATCGCGGTCGTGGGGGCTTCGCCGAAGCCGGACCGACCCAGCCACGGCGTCGCGAAGTTTCTGATCGAGCGTGGCTACGATGTCATTCCGGTCAATCCGCTCTGGGCGGGCAAGGAGATTCTCGGCCGGCCGGTCTATGCGTCGCTGAGCGAGATTCCGGTGCCGGTCGATATCGTCGATGTCTTCCGGCGGGCAGAGGATTGCCTGCCGATCGCCGAGGAAGCGGTGCAGATCGGCGCGAAAGCGCTCTGGCTCCAGCTCGGCATCATCAACGACGAGGCGATGCGGGTCGCCGCCGAAGCTGGCCTGATCGTCGTCCAGAACCGCTGCCCGGCCATCGAGCTCGGAGGCGCGAGGCATTAGGCGTGAGGCCTGAGGAGAACTACGAAAAACTCCTCAAACCTTGCTCCTCACGCCTCCTACCTCACGCCCGGAGGGCTCGTATGTACTTCCAGCACGCGGATTCGATTTGGGAGACCTTTCCCGAACTCTACGCCGGGATGCTCTTCGCCACCGGTGTCGACAGAGTGGAGACGCCGTCGCTGGATCAGTACTTCGCGACGGCCGACGCCCGGCTCGAGGGACGGATGGAATCGGACCTGCCCGAGATCCAGGCGTGGCGGCGCACCTTCTCGCGGATGGGACTGAAGCCGACCCAGTACCGCTGCGCCGCCGAATCGCTGCTGCGGCGCTACCGGAAGGAGCGTGAGCTCCCCTCGATCCACCCGATCATCGATCTCTGCAACGCCGTTTCGCTCACCTTCGCCCTGCCGATCGCGGTCTTCGATCTCGACTACATCACCGGCGGCATCGAGGTCCGGCACGCGAAGGGGGACGAGCGGTTCGATACGCTCGCGGGTGAGGTGGAGTACCCCGATCCGGGTGAGGTCGTCTTCGTCGATGAAGCGAACGCCGCCCACGCGTGGCGGTGGAGTCACCGCCAGAGCGGCAGTTCCGCGGTCAAACCGGGTACTAGCGCAATCCTGATCGTTTCCGAAGCACTGCACGAAACTGCGCCGGCCGATTTGCCCCGCCTAATCGATGCCATCGCCGGCGAACTTTCCGCCGTGGGCGCCACCATCCACGGTCGCGATATGCTCACGAGCGACAACCGACGGTTCGAATTCCAGAGGACGCCCTGATTTGGAAATACTCATCAATTCGTCGAAAACGATGGTCCGGGAACCGCAGGCCGGACTGCGTAAACCACTTTTCCTGAAACAGGCGAAACTGCTCGCCGCCGAATTGAAACGGTTCGATCAGGCCGAACTTCGGAAGCTCATGCACCTCTCGCCGAAACTGGCGGTCGAGACCGAGGCCCTCATTAGGGGCTGGTCGGCCGCGCCGTCAAAGCAAACGCTGGCGATCGATGCCTTCCAGGGCGACATTTACCGTGGACTCCAGGCGCAATCCCTCACCGAGGCCGACCGCGATTGGGCCGATGACCGACTCCGCATCCTTTCCGGACTCTACGGTCTGCTCCGCCCGTACGACGGTATCACCCCGTACCGGCTCGAACTCGAGTACAAGTTCAGCGGTGAGGGATTCACCAATCTCTATGATTTCTGGGGCGATGCCATCGCGAAGAAACTGGCGAAGCGGGGTTGGATCGTCAACCTGGCGTCACAGGAGTACTTCCGCGTCATCGGTCCGTACGTTAAACCGGCCCGTGTGATCGAACCGGTCTTTCTCAGCCAGATGAAAGCCGATGCCGAACCGGAGTTCGTGGCGGTCCACGCCAAGGTCGCGCGCGGAGCGTACGCCCGCTGGTTGATCGAACAGCGCATCGAAAACCCCGCCGATTTTCCCGGATTCGAAGGTCGCGACTACGCCTTCGCCCCCGACCACAGCACCCTCGAACGCCCCGTTTTCATCAAGAAGCTCGGCGGCATGCCGTAGATCGCGCAAGACCGGCAGTTCGCAATCAGACCTTGGCAGAGTTGGCCCGTACCATCTAACGCCGATCATTGTTTTCAATTGACTCTGAGAGCAGCATCGCTATCTCGCGTGCGAGCACCGGCGCGCTTTCGCGGGCGGTTGTCCAAACAATCTCGTCGTCGACATCAGCGTAGCCGTGGACGAGTTGATTGCGCATTCCGATAATGAGATTGAAGTCGGAGATCCGGTACTGAATCGATGGTTCATAGTGCCGTGCCTGGTTGAGGGCTTCACCAATAATGCTGATGAGGCGTTCGGTCGCCAGTCGGACCACCAGGGTATGCTCATATTCAAGGAGTTCCAGATCGGCAACGATTGATTCGATGGCCACACAGGCATCGAGAACGTCACGCAGCCGTCGCTCTGTCTGGCCGGACATAGACGGGCACCAAATCCCTTTCGATCGCCTGGCGAAAGCGCTCCTTCTTTACAGATTTTTCAGTCACGAGATCGATTTTACGGCCAAAGAGTTTTTCCAGAGCTCCGGCAAGGTCAAAGTACCGGCGAACATACTCTATCCCCTCGCGATGATCGAACAATACGAGGAAGTCGAGATCACTCGTGTCCTGATCGAAGTCGTCTCTCGCCGCAGATCCGAACAGGCCGAGTCGGATGACATCGTAGTCCTCGCAGAGAGCGGCGATTTCTCCTTGCTTGTCAGAAACAGTGTCAATCATGGTCGTCCGATACAAGGTATCTGCGAAACCGGAGCAACCAGATCATAGTCTGAATTGCATCGAGCGTGAAGTGGCGAGTGCCGCGCGGGAAAGCCACTTTATAGCCCTTCGACGTTATTCGTGTCGCTTGACTTATTGTGTATATCTTCTATGATTTCTCTAATCTACGATAGAGGAAGTGCACAATATCCGGAGACGATCTTTCGGAGCTTCCTTCCTCGCACGGGCGGTGTGCGCGTCAATGCGCACCGGGAAAGGACACAACGTGGTCGATTCGGACGTGGTAAGTCGAACCATGAATGCACGCGCATCGCGCCGTTCGCTGCTCAAGGCGGGCGGAGCGGTGGCCGGCGCCGGGGCGATGGCGATCGCGCCGGTCAAGGTCGCGCAGGTCTTCGCTCAGGGCGGTTGGGACCATGAAACCGACGTCGTTGTCGTCGGCTGCGGCATCTCGGGGACTCCGGCCGCGATCGAGGCGGCCCGGGCCGGCGCCGAGGTGATTCGCTTCGAGAAAGGCCCGTTCACCGGCGGCAATATGTCTCACAGTCAGGGAATCATCTACCTGGGCGGCGGCACCGATCTTCAGAAATCGCACGGCTTCGAAGACACGCCGGAACAAATGGCGGCCTATCTCAATGCCTTTATGGCGCCATGGGACGATCCGGAGTTCGTCAAGTTCTACACCGAGAACACCGTTGAACACTACAACTGGCTGCTTGGCGAAGGCGTGACATTCGGCGCCGAGTTCTACCCCGGCAAGTGGATCACGGCTCCGAATGATGGTGGTCTCAACTTCTGCGGGAACGAAGTTAACTACCCGTACAACGAGATCACCCCGCCGATTCCGCGCGGTCACTGCGTAACCGGTTTGGGTGCCGCGCTCTCGGTCGCGCTCCAGGCATCGGCTGAAGCTGAGCAGAACATCACGACCATCGTTAGCTCAACGGTGATCGCGCTCGTTACGAGTGACGAGGGCCGGGTGGTCGGTGTAGTTGTCAATATCGACGGGGAAGAGCAAACCGTTCTGGCTCGCAAGGGTGTCATCCTGGCGTCGGGCGGGTATGAGTGGAACGCCGAGATGGCCGAGCGAACCGTTGCGTCCCAACTCGAAGCGTCCCCCATCGGCAACACCTATCACACCAACACGGGTGACGGTATCCGCCTGGCCGCGGGGCTTGGGGCCAGACTCCGCAACATGGACCTCACTTTCACCACGATCTTCGCCTATCCGCCGGATGAGAAGTGCCAGTCGGTGATCGTGAACAAGGTTGGACGACGCTTCGTCAATGAGGCCTCCTACGGTGCGGTGATCGGCCAAGAGATCGTTCATCACCAAGGCGGTATTGCCTGGTTGCTGATGGATCAGGTGATTCTCGAATCGATCGAAGAGGCTGGTTTCAGCGCCGGAAACCCGTTTGCTACTGCAGATTCCCTAGCGGAACTGGCTGAAGCCATCGAAGTGCCGGCCATGAATCTCGAAACCGAGATTGCGCTGTACAACAGCCAGGCGGCCGAGAAGTTCGATCCGCTGTACCGCAAGCCGGAGGAGTTCCTGACGCCGTTCGGTGACGGTCCCTACCACGCTTTCGCACTCGGTTTGCCCGGTCCGGTTGCCTACATGACGACCGGTCATGTGCAGATCGATCTCGAGACGCGCGTGCTTGATCACAACAACGAGCCGATCCCGGGGCTCTACGGGGTCGGGCAAGGTGCGGCCGGCCTCGGCCGGCGGCAGTACAACAGCGGCATTCGGCTCGGTGAGGGGAGTCTGTTCGGTCGTGTTTCCGGCCGGACCGTGGCCGCGGCCGACTCGTGGGAAGGTGGCGAGACATCCAGCCACTTTTCGCCGCCCCCGGGCTACGGAACAGTGGTTGAAGAGGCTTCGCCGGAAGCGGTCGAGGATCTCGGCGAGGCCGATGTGACGGTCGAAGCGTTCGACCTTGGCTACATCCAGACCGAGATCAGTATCGCCGCCAACACCGATACCGTCATCGGATTGCTCAACAACGGCGTGATCCCGCACGACCTCGCGATCCAGGGCACTGACTTCAAGACGCCGCTGGCCAATCCGGGCGAAACGACGAAGGTGCTCGTCAATCTCGAAGCGGGGGAATACATCTACTACTGCACTGTGGCCGGTCACCGCGCTGCCGGGATGGAAGGCACGCTGACCGTCTCCTGATCGTCGGTTTCAGGGGAAGAAAGGAGGGCGGCCGTTTCAAAACGGTCGCCCTCGTTTCGATTCACTGCAATCCCTATCCGGCTATTCAGCAGGCAGTTCGTCGAGCACCGCCATGATTTCGGCAAACCGGTTGACGCTGCGCTCGAATTCGTCCCGCTCCCCCGGTTCGAGCCTTGAGATCAACTCAGCGAGCGGGGTTAGCGAAAGCGATTCCACCAGACCGCTGACACGCTCCCCCTCCGGCGTCAGCACCAGGCGAATGATGCGCCGGTCGTGCGGATCGTCCTGGCGAAGAAGCAACCCCTTGGCGACCAGCTTGTCGACCACCGAGGTGATCGCGCGGGGCGTAACTTCCATCTGGCGGGCGAGTTCGGCGGATGTGGTGACATCGTGCCGCACCAGCCAGAGCAGCGATATCTGCGGCATCGTCATGCGCAGTCCGGGGATCTTAAGGGCCTGTCGCTTGCCCCATCGGCCCAGCACCGCTGCTTGCCAAGTAAGGTGCGTCGCGATTTCGAGTGATACAGCGTCTGCAGCGGATTCGGTCATCTTTTTTTCACCGGCGCCCACGGACTACGGGCGGCCTTCCCCAAGGGTTTATAACCGATCCTCGCCGAGACCCGCGTCTGAATCGTGAAAAGTCATCGCCGATTATTGGGCTAATATGTGGCTTCTTTCTTACCGCCGGGCTAACTAGATCACCCACGACTCTGTCGGGCTGACACGACTCGCTGACAGCTGACGCGCCCAACGTAGGTTCAATTGAATGAGGTTAGCAGCGGAGCGAAAATATCGGAAAGCTGGACGGAGAACGATGGCACCACCACAGATTCCAGCGATCCATCGATCACGATGCGCGGACCTTGCTCCCCGGCGACGTGGACAAGAATTCGCTGCTGATCCGGTTCGACAATCCAGTATTCCCGCACGCCATTCTCCATATAAAGTGTCGCTTTGCGCTGGCGATCGCTCTTGACGGAGGATGGAGAGACAATTTCGATCACAAACGCTGGCGCCCCGTCGAGTCGTTGATCGTGGACCTGGGAGTATTGATCGACACTGACGACAAAAATGTCAGGCTCGACAACGTTGTTGTCCGAGAATCTCACATCGACCGGCGCAACAAACATGGTTCCGAATTTTGATCTGTTCACCGCCTCTTCGAGCGCCAAACTTAGCCGGACGAGCGCACGTTGGTGAGTGGGGCTCGGAGACGGCGACGCAATCAATTCTCCTTGCAGGATTTCATACCGATTCCCATCATCCGGAAGACCGGCGAGATCGGTGTAGGTCCATGGGCGCTCGGATTCAAAGACTTGCGCGACCATCCTTCATCTCACTTTGTACGAATGCACATCGTACGTTTCGACGTCGTTCACGCCGATGATACATGCGAAAACCGGAAAAATGCGTTGCGTAAAGCTATCCAGAAAACAGAGAGGCAGGCGAGACGGAGACCGCCTCGCCTGCTAGAGCGCCAGAGAGGGCCACTTCCCGCGAACCCCGAATCTATCCCTCGACCTTGAGCGGTTTCTTCTCGGTGACCATCTTTTCGCGTTCGGGGAGGTAGGCGGCGTGACCGCCATCGACCAGCAGTGTCTGGCCGGTGGTGAACTCGCTCTCCGGCAGGCAGAAGAAGAGCACCACCGCCGCGATGTCCTCGGCGCTGCCGACCCGACCGAACGGAATGAATTTCGTGGCGTAGGCTTGCGCTTGCGGTCGCTGGGGGGTGCCCGGCTTGTTCGACATCGCGCCCGGCGCCACGCAATTGACGCTGCACCCGTACGGAGCGAGCTCGAACGCCATGTTGCGCGTCATCGCCTCCTGCCCCGCCTTGTTCAGGTTGTAGATCGTGGCGTCGGCGTGGCAATGGGTGGCGCCGATCGTGCTCACGTTCACGATCCGGCCGCGCGTTTCATGGGCGATGAAGTTCTTCGCCGCCTCCTGCGCAAGGATGAAGGGTGAGCGAAGATTGACGTTCGTCTGGTAGTCCCAATCGTGATCGGTGTACTCCCAGAACGATTTGCGGGTGCTCATGCCGGCGTTGTTAACGAGGATGTCGAGCTTCGGCACCGCGGCGAACGTCTCCGCCGCCAGACGGTAGGCATCGCTGATCTCGGCCAGATCGGCCGCAATGCCGATCGCCTCGACCCCGTACTCCCGCATTGCCGCCACCGAGGCGGCCACCGGCTCCTCGTCCCGACCGGAGACGACGATATTCGCGCCCTCTTTGGCGAGCCATTCAGCCGTGGTGCGGCCGAGTCCGCGGGTGCTGCCGGTCACCAGCGCCCATTTTCCTGCAAGACGTTTCATTGTTTGCGTGTGCCTGCTTCCACGAAGGGCGTCAATGACATGGTTACCGGGACGATCGCCCGGGAATCATCCAATTTTCCTACAGAACCGGGTAGGCGTGAAGGTGACGATCCTGCCGGACATGGCCCTGCCTCCGATGATTCGAATCTGGCCGGCAGGCATGCCGAAACGCAGGATTCGAGTTCGGTTCCCCGTAGCGAAGCCGATTCGGTCGGTGGTGCTCAGGCCACGGCCCCAACGGCTGCCGACCCCGCTCGCGTTTCGGCGTATCGTTCCGCTATTCAGTCGGGAAAACACCCGGGACGTAGGTGTGGTGGCCGCCGTCGACCAATAAGGTCTGGCCGGTGGTGAATTCGCTTTCCGGGAGGCAGAAGAAGAGGACGGCGGCGGCGATATCCTCGCCGGTGCCGACCCGCCCATACGGAATCTGGCGCGCCGCCGGCCTCCACCACGCGGCCGGTTCGGCGCCGGGGCGTTCGGCCATGTTGCCGGGCGCCACGCAATTCACGCTGATGCCGTACGGCCCGAGTTCGAAACCCATGTTCC
>JADLGF010000324.1 GCA_020849415.1 Thermomicrobiales bacterium | reverse complement strand
CTTTAAGGAGCCGGCATGTCCCAGATTGATGCGATCGATGAGCGAATTCTGACTGAGTTGCAGGCGAACGGCCGGCTCACGATGAAAGCGCTCGCCGAGCGAGTCGGCCTTTCCAGCCCGGCCATGATCGAGCGGGTGCGCCGTCTCGAGGAGCGGGGCATTATCGCCGGCTACCGCGCGGTCGTGAAGCCGGCTACGCTCGGACGTCCGCTCAGCGCGGTCATCCTGGCCGACGTACCCGCCGCCGCGAGTGGGGCATTCCTGGAGGCACTGGAGCAGGAAAGCGGCATTGTCGAATGCCACCGGCTGAGTGGCAATCCAAATTACGTTGCCCGTGCCCACGTGGCCGATCCGGCCGATCTGGCCGAACTGCTTGATCGCCTCGGAGCTTCCGGCGCCAACTGCCAGGCTTCGGTGATCCTGCAATCTCCGCTCGAGTGGCGTTCGATCGGCGGTGGTGAGGAACATGGCGGCGGTTCCGGACGCGTTCGCCGGCGCCGCCGGACGGCGGAAACCGAAGGTGGTGACGACAATGGCGCGCGTCGCCCCGGGCGGCCCCGGCGGCGAGTGGTCGACGTCGCCTGACTTCGCTCGAAATTTGCATATGAAAACGGCGGGCGACCGATCGGTCGCCCGCCGTTTTTTCCGATCAATCGCGTTCGACGATCGGCGGTGAATCAGCCGGCTCGTCATCGGTCGGCGCGTTCGAACTCGATCCGCCAGGATCGCTGCCGTACATCACCACGTCCCGATACCGGTAGATCGAATCGTAGGCGGCGCCGGTGTACTTGCCGCCGTTCTCACTGATGCTCTTCAGGGCAAAATCGAGCTCCTCCCGCTGATATGCGGAAAGGACATTGCAGGGGAGGGCGGGGCCCTCGTCCCGAACGAGGAACTCGCGCGCGCTCGAATAGCCCGAGACTGCGGCGTTGCCCGTCGCAGCGCAGACTGCTCCCTCATAAATACCGGACGGCTGGCTGAAGGCGCGGTTGACTGGTCGCCCATTCGGACCGTCGATCAGCCCTGACCAGGTCCCGTTCTGGTGGATTTCGATCATCAAAGATTGCCAGATCGGACCGGCGGTTTCGATACCGTCCTTCTCAGGCAAGTACCCGACCGGATTCCCGTAGGCGTTTGTGTTGCCGACCCAAACGCCGATCGCCACCGCCGTCGAGTAGCCCATCGTCCAGAGATCGCGCCATTCTTCGGTGGTGCCCGATTTCGCGGCGGTCGGCCGTTCGAGGGTCGAAGCGGTGTTGCCGAAGAGGTTGTTGGTGCCGAAGACCATCGCGCGCGAGTCGTTGTCGGTCAGGATCGACGTGATCTGATAGGCGTACTCAGCCTTGATCCCCTGAACGGGATCGGTGACGGATGGATCATCATAGAGGTCCCAGATCACGTTACCCTGGGCGTCCGTCACCTTGATCACCGGGTGTAACGGCACATGTGCGCCGTTGTTGGCGAGGGTGGCGTACGCGCCGGTGTGCTCGACCAGCTGCACCTCGCCGGAACCGAGCGCGACCGCAATACCGTAGAAACCGGCGTCCTCGCTCAGACTGTTGACGTAGCCAAGCCGGCGGGCGGTATCGAGGACGTGATCGACGGTGGCGAACTCCGCCGCTTTCACGGCCGGCATGTTCAGCGAGTTCGCCAGCGCCATGCGCACGCTGACGGCGCCGTTGAACACCCCCGAGTAGTTGTTCGGCGTGTAGACCGGTAAGGCGGGATTCCCGGTCGGGAACTCCGTAGCCGTGTCCATCACGATCGTGCCGGGATTCCAGCCTCGCTCGAACGCCGACGCGTAGACGAGGGGTTTGATGGACGAGCCAGGCTGGAGTTGGGCGGTGGCGTAGTTCACCTGCCCGCCGATGTTGGGATCGTTGAAGTTGGCGCTGCCGACCATGAAGAGGATCTCGCCGCTCCAGGGCACCACCGCCACCGCCGCGCCGTTATTGCGATTGAAGACGGCCAGATTCGCGACGCCGTTCGCCACGATCTGCTCGGCGCGATCCTGCAGATCGACGTCGATACTGGTGTAGAAGTTGAGACCACTGTTGTAGAGCGCGTCGGGTCCGTAGTTCTGAACGATCCACTGCTTCACGTACTCGGTGAAGTGGGGTGCGTCCTGAATCGCGCCCTTGTTCTGGTCCTGGATCGAGAGCGGTTGCGCAAAGGCGGCGTCCGCCTCGGACCGGGTGATGTAGCCGTACTTCACGAGCTGGTTCAGCACGTACTGCTGACGGATCTTGGCCTGATCGAAGAAGACGGTCGGATCGTAGGCCGAAGGCGCTTGCGGTAATCCGGCCAGGAGCGAAGACTCCGCCAGATCGAGATCGGCGGCGTGTTTATTGAAGAAGGTTTGCGATGCCGCCTCGATCCCGTACGAGCGTTGCCCGTAGAAGATGAGATTGAGGTACATCGTGATCTGGTCCTCTTTCGAGAACTCCTTGTCGATCGCAATGGCGATGAATGCCTCCCGGACCTTGCGCATCACGGAGTAATCGAGCGGATTCACGACGTCGGGGTAGAGCGCGCGCGCTAACTGCTGGGTGATCGTCGAACCACCCGACGATCCCGAGCCCGAGGCGATGATCGTGGCGCCGCGGATGATCGCGAACGGCTCGACTCCGAGGTGGCTCCAGAAGGTCGCGTCTTCGGAGGCAACGGTGGCATCGATCAGGTGCTGGGAGATGTCCTCGAAGGGAACGAAGGTGCGCCAGCCGTTCGAAGGATCGGCCACTTCCTGCAGGAGTGTGCCGTTGCGATCGTAGATATTCGTTGTCTGGAACGTGCCCGCGACCACTCCGGCGGCATCCGGCAGGCCCTCGTTGACATCACGGTACTCACGGACTGCTCCTGCGGCGGCCATCGCGGTGCTGACCGCGAAGATGATGGTGAAGACGAAGACCATGATGGCGAGGGTCGCGCCAATGCCGACCAGCCAGGGGACGAGGTTGCCCGTCTTGCGCCGACGCGATATGCCGGGAAGCAGGTGCGGTGGCAGCTTGCGCTTCTGCTGCCGATTAACGGCTGCCTGATGCCGGGTGCGGGCGTTGAGTTTGGCGGGAAGATTAGTAGCAGGTTGCTGGCTCACCCGCGAGCCTCCTCGACGGACGTGGTATCGGCGAGCGCCGGGCCGGTTGGCCGCTGGACGCTCGCCGATAGTACCACTCCCGTTTTGCGTGCCTGGCGTCAGCGGCTACCGGCGAACAGGACGCCGTT
>JADLGF010000323.1 GCA_020849415.1 Thermomicrobiales bacterium | reverse complement strand
TCCCGCTCGCCGGCGCTGCCGGTGACGACGATGATGCGGCCACGGCCATCGAGCGACCGCAGCAGGGTCAGCACCTTCTCCAGTGACGCCGGCGTGTGGGCGTAATCGACCACGACGGTGAAGGGTTGCCCTTCATCGATACGGGCCATCCGGCCCGCGATCACCGGGGGCTTCGCCAGGGTCTGCGTGATCGCGTCAACGCCCGCCCCGGCCTGCAAGGCGATGCCGGCAGCACACAGGCTGTTCGAGACGTTGAATCCACCCAGTAACGGTGATCGGATGTCCATCCGGCCGGCCGGCGTTTCGAAGCTGGCGGCGAATCCGTGGGTGCCGATGTCGATGCCGGTGGCCCGAATCCGGGCCGCTGCCTCCATTTGGCTGTAGGTCAGCGTCGAGTCGCTTTGACACGCATCAAGCGTGCTGCACGCTCCCGGATCGTCGAGATTGACCACCGCCTTGCGGCCGCCGGTCGAGCGGGTGAGTTCGAACAGCCGGCGTTTCGCCTGCCAGTAGGCTTCACGGGTGCCGTGGAAATCGATGTGCTCGTGCGTGATATTCGTCACCGCTGCCACCTCGAACCGCACGTCGTCGAGCCGGTGCATGGCGAGGCCGTGCGAGGTTGCTTCGACCAGCGCCCACTCCACCCCGGAATCGACCATTTGACGCAACAGCCGCTGGATGTCGAGCGATTCGGGGGTGGTCTGGCGGGTCTCGTGATCGACGACGTCATCGCCGATCTTGATCTGGACGGTGCCGATCAGTCCCGTCCGATAACCCGCCGCGGCGAGCATCGCTTCGGCGAGCGTGCTTGTGCTGGTCTTGCCGTCGGTGCCGGTGACCCCGGCGACCTTGAGTTCGCGCGACGGGTGTCCGAAGAATTCGGCGGCCAAGGGTGACAGCGCCGCCCGGCTCTCCGGTACGACCAGCGCCGGAACCGGGTAATCGCCCGGCTCCTCGACCATCAATGCCGCCGCACCCCGGCTGACCGCCTGATCGATGTAATCGTGACCGTCAACATAGCCGCCGCGCATCGCCACAAAGAGCGCGCCCGGGGTTACCTGGCGCGAGTCGTAGACGACGTCGGACACCATCACGTCCAAGTCGCGAATCGACGCGCCGGGCAATGCCCGCGCCAGATCGTGGAGTGACTTCATCCGCGCGGCATCACTCATGCTGTCCGGTGATTCTCCTGACTCCGGCGCTCAGGAACGGGTGGTAGCGCCGTTCGATCGGCGTCGGAAATCGCACGATTTCCCCACCGAACCCCGTCTTGAACCGGTAGAGGCCACTCCAGTGGTCGCCCTTCGTCCCCTCGGCCTTGCCGTCACCGCCCCGTTTTTCGGGGTCCTGGGCAGGAATGCCCCAGAGATCGTAAACCTCCGAGCCAGCGTCCCGCGCCCAGCGCATCGCCTCGAACTGGAGCAGGAAGGCGGCGCCGTGCCCGCGATGTTCCGTGGACGAGGCGCCGTACATGTACATCGCCTCGCGACCGAAGCGGGCGGCGATCACCGCCGCGGCAAGCTGGCCCTCGTGACGGGCGAGCAACAGCCGGGCATGATCGCCGAACTCACTCAGGAAATCAGCGTAATACTCGCGCGGACGGATGGCGAATTCGTTGCGATTCGATGTGTCGCTCAGGAGACCGTAGAAGGCGTCAATACCCGCGTCGAGATCATCCGGCGTTTCGATGACGACTTCGCGACGTTTCGCGAGACGGACGCTGTAGCGGGTTTTCTCGTGCATCTGCTTGAGCAGCTGATCGTCGTCCAGAAGCGGCACCTGCACGGTGCGCTCCGGCTGAATCGCCACGCTCCCCTTCACGAAACCGTGGTCCCGGAAGGTGCCGGAGAGCGGCAGTGGCTCGTTCGTCTCCACCATCAGGTAGAGCGCCCGATTCTTTTTGGCGACCCGGTCGATTTCGGCCAGCAGTTCCGTGACGGCCTCGGTATCGCCGTCGGCAAAGGCCGGACCGCGCGGGATGTAGCCGATCGACACCGGACCACGGAAGCGGAACAGCACTTGAGCCATCGCCCGCGGCTGGCCGTACGCCGGCCAGGCGATCCGCTCGGCTTTCCAGCCGTGCCGTTCGCGAAACGCGCCCCACTGCCACGACTGCAGCAGGTGCCCGTCGAGCGCTTCGAGGCGCTCGTTCCAGCCCTCGGCGCTGGTCACGACGTCCGAATTCGGGGGTGAAATGGTCAAACCGGAACCCGTTCCAATCGTTCGCTAGTTTTCGAGATCCCAGCGGTCGGAGTCCATCGACTCGAGTTCCTCGAGTGCTTCTACGATAGCAGTGATCTCATCCTCGTCGGTGGCGCGCTCGGCCAGGCGGCGTAGCACCCGTTCCGAACCGGGCGAGCCGATGGCGCCGATGGCGGCGATTGCCGCCGAGCGCACCTCGCCGTCGTCGTCGCTGGCGAGTCTGGCCAGACCCTCGACGGCGCGCGTGTCGCCGATCGCGCCGAGCGCGCGGGCAGCCTCGAACCGGAGTTCGGGATCGTCGCTGTGCAGTTCATCCATGAGCAGATCGAGCCACTCCGAATCCATGGTGCGACCCATGGCGAAGAGCGCACCGGCCCGGACAGATTGATCGTCGTGATCGTTGGCATCGAGGATCAGCGCGTGGACCTCGGCGCGACTCCCGAAATTCCCGAGGGATTCGAGGGCGCGACGGGCGACGATCTGGGGAGCGCGGGGATCGGTGGCGAGATCCCGGAGGCGTGTGTAAAGCGCCTCGGCGGTCGATTCGGGGAGTTCCCCTTCCTCGCAACGCTGGGCGAAGCGGCCGAGCAAAGCCGCCGCCTCGGCGCGGACATCGACCGATTCGTCGTCAAGCATCGCCATGAAACGATCGAGGTAGACGGTCGATTCCGCTTCCCAAAGCGCCGCCATCGCCCGCTGGCGAACGACGGGCGACTCATCGTCCAGCGCGATGTCGAAGACCCGGCTGAAGTCGTACTCGATGCTGAGATCGACGAGATCGTCCAGCGCCTGGATCAGGCGGGCGCGCTCGAACTCGCCCAGGGCCGGGAAGCCCCGGGCGAAGGCACGCGCGTCGTCACGGCCGAGATCGGAGAAGCGAGTCAGGACCCGGTGAGACAAATCACCCTGGCCGACCGCCGCGATGGCGTCGGCCAGGGTGAAGCTCCCCTGATCAGACCGGGGTTCCGGGGACATAGGTGTAAACGTCATCCCGATCGGGATCGATCGCGAAGGCGCCGGAATCGTCCTGCTCGAGGACCTGGCGGAGGTAGTCCGCCGAGAACGGCCGTTCGATGTTGACGGCGGCGAGGAGATCCTCGAACGAAGCTGAGTAGCCGTGGCCCTCGTGCATCTGACCGACCCGCTCGAAGGTGGCGGAAATGACCGATTCGGGGCGGCGGCGCTGCTTGTCATCGAGTGGCTTCTCGCCGTTGAGGCGCGGGAAGCGATCCTCGCTGAGCAGGAAGGACGGATCGACCGTGCAGGCGAAGGTGGTCGGGCGGAAGACGTACCGCTGCCGGCGATCTTCGACCTCGAAGAGGCGCATGCTCTCGCCCGAAGACGGCAGGTATTCGACCTTATAGTGGCCGTCGTTCTCGGTGCGCTGGATGGTGATCAACGCGCCCGGCACCAGGTTCTCGGTGAAGAAATCATCGAGACCGAGGACGAAGCCACCGCGGTTCGGCGTCGGGTAACGCAGTTCCACGAGGTAGGTGGTGTACGACTGCGGGCATTCGAAGGTGAGCACGGCGGTTTTCTGATCGGCGTTCATCGCCGCCGGCATCAGGGCGCGCATTTCGGCGTCGAAGGGCAGCAGGCCGTGCTGGTACTCGAAGTAGGTCAGCACGCGGTCGATCGAATCGACCGAACGCGGAGCGGGCGCGGCTTCGGAGAGCAGGTACTTGAGATCGGTGCCGATGTCGTTCGGCTTTCGGCGCTTGGTGCCGATCTGGGGCAGATTGTTGGTGCTCCAGAAACGCTGGCCCGAGGTGCCGACGAACTCGAACTCGCGATGCTCCTTAGAAAGGCGGAAATTGACCGCGAAGCGCATCAGGTCGAAATCTTCAGTGCCGGGGCGAATATTGAAGACATCCTGAACGAGCATGTCGTCGGTCAGCGGCCGCTCCTGCTCCTGGATGTACTCCTTGAGCCGGCGAAGTTCGCCGCGGGAGAGGCGGGTGACCCGGTCTTCCAGCATCCACTGATCGCCGAACGAGGCGACGCGGACATCCGCGCCGAGGCGCTCACGGATGGCGTCCGCGAGTTCGACATCGTCAACGCCGCTGACATCGGTGGCCGGCGCGACCGCGACGGTGATGGTGCGCGGCGCATCGGGAAGCTCGGCGGTCAGCTCTTCGAGACCGGTCGCGAGTTCGTCGAGCGGCGCGACCTCCTCTTCGGCGGTCACTTCGACTTCGTCGAACTCCTCGATAACATCATCAAAGAAGCCTTCGAGCGCGCTCCAGCCGGAATCGACCCGCGGCCGTTCCACCGGCGGCGCCGGCGGCGTCTCCGGCTTCGGCAGCGGCGTCATGAGCCGGGCCTTGAAATCGTGGGTATTGACCGCGGTGGCACACGCGTTGGGGGCGATACCGAGGCGGGTGGTGATCACGAGCAGCTGCTCGTCGCGCTCCTCGAGGGAGAAAACCTTCGAATTCGCCTTGAGCGCCGCCAGCGCATCGGCTTCTTCCACATTGGCGGTCTGGCCCAGGTAGCCGGCCACGGATGAAAAGGTCACCTCGATCGGCGCGGTATCGGCCATGAAGCGCCCGCGGGCGCTCATAACCTGAAAGACATTCCGGGCGATTTCCTTTTGGGCGCCGGTGCCGGAAACGTTCAACGTCGGTTCTGAGGATGTAACCATCCCTGGGGGAACTCCTTCCGTGCGGCCGGGGAATCAACCGGCCCGGTGATCAGGCCCGGGAGCGCTCACGGAGCGCATCGATCAACTGTTGGGTGGTCAACGGGAGGCCGGCGGACCGCAGCACGTTAATCAGGAACGCGATATCATCGTCCGTCAACTGGATTGCGTTCGACATGGAACCTCACCTGAATTCTGGAAACACGCATGCTTCCGCCAGGTGCTGGCGGGCATCCGGTGAATTGTACGTTGCGCGTGTAGTTACGCCAAGCTTGCGATTGCGATATCATTGGGGCTGGCAGCGCGGATCCCGGATTTGGAGTCTGGCGCGACGGTGTAACGCTTTGCATTGCGAATGGCGAGCGTCGGGTGTCATACTCGGGCCCGCAGTTTCGGTCGCTGGAAACGTCCGAACCGGACCGCGTTCAGGAGGAACTTCACATGCCAAGTCTCGGTTGGCAAGAACTGGTTATCGTACTCATCATCGTCGTGATCATCTTCGGCGCTGGCAAGCTGCCGGAAATCGGTGGCGCGCTGGGCAAGAGCATCAAGGAATTCAAGGATTCCTCCGAAGGCGAAGCTGACAAGCTCGCCGAGGGCAAGAAGGACGAGCCGCTCGTCGCTGCCTCGACCAAGGTCACCGAGCCGGTCAAGCAGAACGAGCGCCAGATGCGCGCGGACGAGATCTAGTTTTCCTCGCGCGGTGCAGATCACGCGGTTTCACGAGACCGGCGCCGGGGCGTTAGCTTCGGCGCCGGTTTTCCGTTGATCGAGTGATCGAGCCGCGATGCGTCATTCCGCACGTGTCCATCGCCGGGCGCAACTGGAGCAATGATGTCCAACATCGCAGCCACTGAAGAGACGCCGATCGTTGAGGCGCCGCAAGAAGGAACGAAGAAGCGATCGGGCGCGCTTCGCGAAACGATCGAGACCCTGATCCTGGCGGCGTTGATCTTCTTCGGCGTGCGCCAGCTGGTGCTCAACTTTCAGGTCGACGGCCACAGCATGGACCCGAATCTCGACAACGGCGAGATGCTGCTGGTGAACCGGCATGCGTACGAAACGTATAACCTGTCGGCCCTGATCAACTGGTTGCCGTTCATCAATATCAACGATCACGTCGTCACCCCGTTCGGCGCCGTCGAGCGAGGCGATATCGTGGTGTTCAATCCGCCGAATGACGACAAGCCCTACATCAAGCGGATCATCGCTACCGCGGGGGACGAAGTTTCATTCCAGGATGGGCACGTGTTCGTCAACGGTCAGCAGGTCATCGAGGAACACATCGTGAAGCCGACCAATTGCCCGTCCGCGAGTTGCCGCGAAGCGATCATCGTGCCCGAGGGCTATGTGTATGTGCTGGGCGACAACCGCACCAGCAGTCAGGATTCGCGCTATTTCGGGCCGATTGCAATCGATTCGATCATCGGCAAGGCGATCTTCGCTTACTGGCCGGTCTCCGATATCGGGCGGGTGCCGCACTATGACTACGATGTGCCCGCCGCCACCAACCCGGTCGGGGACGATTGAGCCGGCATCGAAACCGGCTGTAGAATGGACCTGAGCGTCTGACCCGCGGCCGGAGAAGCCGCCCCTGCGAGAGGGTGCGATTCATGATCGAGACGATCGTCGAGAGTATCAGCGTCAATCTGGTCACCCAGAACCGGGTCGTCATCCTGCGTGAAGTCGAAGGCGATCGCCAGCTTCTGATCTGGATTGGCGAATTCGAGGCGCAAGCGATCGTGCTCGAACTCCGGCACCAGGAGTCGCCGCGTCCCCTTCCCTACGATCTCTTGCGCAATGCCATCGAGGCACTGGGAGGGACCGTTGAGCGGGTCGTGATCGCTGATCTTTCCCAGGATGTCTACTTCGCCCGGGTGCTGATCAATCGCGCTGGCGAAACGATCGAGCTCGATGCCCGGGCCAGTGACTCAATCGCCCTGGCGCTGCGGGTCGATTGCCCGATCTTCGTCGACGATCAGGTGATGGATGTCGCCGGTGTCCGCCTTGAGGACGAAGAGATCGAGGAAGCCGAATCGGAGTCGATTCCGGCGGCCCCCGGCCCAAGTGATAGCAGCCGTGCCTCGGACGACCTTTCGATCTTCCGTGATTTCATCGATTCGCTCGATCTCGACGATTTTGGCAAGAACCGCCAGGCCTGATCGTCCAGGAGCAACACCCCGCCATGTCAGACGCATCTGAATTCCAGATCAAACAGAACATCCTCGAACGAATCGACCGCTGCACGGTCTGCCATCGGGAATTCCTGACCGACGACCTGAAGGTCATCCGGCGGGAGCAGGGGTTCTGGGTGATCGCCGTCACCTGCAACGATTGCCACAACCGGAATCTTGTCGCCGCAGTGCTCAATGATGGTGATACCGCCGAAGCGCGCAGTGTGCTGCGCGAGTTGAGCCGCTCGGCCGGGTATGACATCGATTTCGGTGACTCGGCAACCATCGCCCAGGCGCCGTTCGGCGAAGGTGACGATGTCGAGGCCGGCGCTCGCATCGAAGCGGGCGATGTGCTCGATATGCACCAGTTTCTCGATGAATTCGACGGAGATTTCAAGCGGCTCTTCCGGAGTCGGCCTTCGGGCGATCATTCATCAAACTGATCGGGTATTCCGCCATCATCTTTGACGCCGTCCGCCCCTGATCGGCTACACTCCCCACTGTAGTCCGGCGCATTCGTGCGCGTTTTTTCCATGCACGTGGATTGCAGGGAGAAGCCGAACGTGTCCCACGCGGAATCCCACACATCCCCCCACGGCGAGATCGATCTCAACGTAGTCCGGGAGATGCTTTCTCATTTCACCTATCAGGATCATCAGGAAGCCCAGGAACTGATCCTGAGCGCGCTCCAGGAGATCAACGAGCACTTCGGCTGGGTGTCGATGGAGGCGGCCGAACTGGTGGCCGATCACCTCGGCACCACGGCGACGCGCGTCTACGGACTCCTGACCTTTTACGCGGACTTCCGCACCCAGCCACGCGGCAAGAACTTCATGCTGTTGTGCCACGGCATGAGCTGCTATGTGATGGGTTCGAACAAACTGATCGAGGAACTGCAGGTCAACTACGGCATCGGCGATGGTGACACCACCGCCGACGGCGAACTGACCGTGCAGGTCGTCAATGGCTGCCTCGGAATCTGTGACTGCGCGCCGGTCGCGAAACTCGGGGATGAGTTTCACGGCAATCTGACGGTCGATTCACTGAACGAGGCAATCCGCAATGCGATCGCGGCCCGCAGCGCCGTGGCCGTGAGCTGAGGGCAGGCATGTCAGCTACCTACACCTCCCCCGAATCCCGCCTGAGCAACCGCGCCGAATTCGACGCGCGGGTGGCCCTCGCCAAATCGCGCTGGGACGGCATGTGGAACGGGGACAAGACCGTTTACACCGTCGGGCTCGGCAGCTGCTCGATCGGCAAGGGCGCCGACAAGGTGCTCGCCGCGCTGGAGCAGCAGGTATCCGTCGAGAGCGGCATCGTGCGCAAGTCTGCCTGCAACGGCGCTTGTTGGATGGAGCCGTGGGTCGAGATCAAGCGCCCCGGTGAGCCGCCGGTCGTCTACCAGCAGATCCAGCCGAACGAAGTCGCCGATCTGCTCGGCGGCAAGCTCGACGATCGCATCGTCGGTGTGCGCGCCGAAGAGGACTTCGGTCCGATCCCGTCGCTGAACAGCCTTCCCTTCTTCAAGTACCAGCAGCGGATCGTGCTCGCCAACTGCGGCGTGATCGATCCCGATTCCCTCGACGACGCGCTGGCAACCGGCGCCTACGAGGCGCTGGCCAAGGTGCTCTTCGACCTGACCGACGAAGAAGCCATCGCCGAAGTCACTGCTGCCAACCTGCGTGGTCGTGGCGGCGCCGGATTCCCGGCCGGCATCAAGTGGGAAAGCGGACGCAAGGCGCGGAACTCCCCGAAGTTCGTCGTCTGCAACTCCCACGAGGGCGAGCCGAACGTGTACAAGGATCGCCGCATTCACGAAGGCGATCCGCACCGGATCCTGGAAGGGATCCTGATCGCCTGTTTCGTGGTCGGCGCCGAGCGCGGCTACAACTACATCGGTGGTGAGTACCCGCTGGCGATCCAGCGCTTCCGCCGCGCTGTGGCCGATGCCGCCGCCCTCGGGCTGATCGGCAAGAATGTCCTCGGCACGGGAAAGAACGCGGCGTTCCGCGTCCGCACAGGTGGCGGCGCCTACGTTTGCGGCGAGGGTTCGGCCCTCATGTACTCGGTGATGGGTGTGCGTGGTCAGCCGCGCACCAAGCCGCCCCGCTCGGTCGAAGAGGGCCTCTGGAAGCGCCCGACCGTCGCCAACAACACCGAAACCCTGAGCAACATCCGCGACATCATCCTCAAGGGTGGTGAGTGGTACGCCTCGATCGGGACCGAGAAGAGCAAGGGCACCAAGCTCATGACGGTCCAGGGTCCGCTGAAGACAATGGGCCTGGTCGAGGTCCCGATGGGCATCACGATGCGCACCCTGATCGAAGAGATCTGGGGTGGTATGCGCGATGGTTACACCTTCAAGGGCGTTCAGACGGGTGGCGTTTCCGCCGGTCCGCTCAAGGAAGAACACCTCGATCTTCCGGTCGATTTCGACAGCCTGACCGACATCGGCGGCATGCTCGGATCGGGTGGTTTCGTGGTCTTCGATGAAAGCGTCTGCGCGGTCGATTTCGCCCGCTATATGACGGCGTTCAACCGCGTGGAATCGTGCTCCAAGTGCGTACCCTGCCACCGCGGTAACCCGGCGCTGGTCGAGGTGATCGACCGGATCCGGTTCGGTCGCGGTTCCCTCGCCGATCTGGCGCTGATCGAGCGGACCTCCAAGCACATCATCGATCTTTCGCTGTGCGGTTTGGGTCAGGTGGCGCCGATGCCGTTGCTCGGTTTGCTCGCCCAGTACCGTGCGGAATTCGAGGCGCACATCACCGACCACGTCTGCTCAACCGGCGACTGCCCGGTCGGTGGACCGTCCCTGAACAAGTTTCCGGATGACGTCTCCGTGAGCGGCATGCCGAACAACCGGTCGGTGAGCACGGCCGCTGACTAGCGGATATCCATTGCCAAGGCGACTTAAAAACGGGAGGGCAAAAGAGCCCTCCCGTTTTTGTGCTCATCGCTGTAGGGTTGCGGAACTGGTCTCCGCCCGTCCTCGCTTCAGCAAAAACCGCGGCTGTATCCGTGATTTATCGGTGCTTTGCGACTTGAACGACGGGCAACGAGACGGGCGGAAGCCCAAGGTCCGCAACCCTACAACGGCCAATACCCAGGGAAACAGCGACTACTCCGCGAAGAGATCGAATTCGGTGCCGATGCCTTGCTCGCGGGCGCGTTTGACGATGCTGGCGGCTACGATGACGTCCTGGATGGCGTTGCCGACGGATTTGAAGAAGGTGATCTCTTCGGCGTTCTGGCGACCGACGGCGCTGCTGGCGACGAGGTGGCCGAGTTCGTTGCGGTAGTGGTCGGTGGTCGTGAGGCCGGCTTCTACCGGCTTGATCAGGTCTCCTGCCTCCGACCAGGCGGCTTCGAAGCTGTCCACCACGACCCGCGCCCGGACAATCGTTTCCGCCGGTATCTCCTGCATCTCTGGCGTGAACGCGCCGACTCCATTGATGTGCACGCCCGGTTTCAGATCGGCGTCATCGAAGACGGGCGTCTTCGAGGTCGTCGCGGCGCAGATGACGTCCGCCTCCGAAACGGCGTGGTGATCGGTCGTCGTTTCGATCCGGTCGACAAGATCGGGCCAGTTTCGGGCGACCAAGGAGCTGAACCTGGCGAGGCTCTCTTCCGAGCGCGCGACGACGATGATCCGTTCGATCGGCCGCACGGCCGCCACCGCCGCCGCCTGCGTTTCCGCCTGCGCTCCGGCGCCGATCACAACCAGCGTGCGGCTATCGGTACGGGCCAGCAGGTCGGTAGCGGCTCCGG